>NZ_CP058561.1:3438156-3750716 GCF_018141425.1 Vallitalea guaymasensis | reverse complement strand
TTATAGTATTATTCAACTTGTTTTGGTTGTTATTTGTATAGTCAGCTTTTATAATTTATATATGTTGGTTGAGAGTTTAATATTAATTAGATTCTTCGCTAAACAGTCGTTAAGATAGTATAGGGGAATAAAATAATGTTTGGAGTGATAATTTATGAAATATAAGAATAATGTTCTTTTGGTTAGTGGTAATATAGTATCTAAGATGGGTAGTACTTTACATAACATTGCTTTGAAAAGTTGGTTGATCTCTATAAGTCATAACGCTGCTTTGTTAGGGTGGATAAGTGCTTTGACTACTATTCCTATGTTGTTATTTAATTTTGTATCAGGGTATTTGGCAGATACTAAGAATAAAAAACGAATAATTGTTGTTACGGATTTTGTTAGTGGGATTGTATGTTTATTGTTTGCTTTATTGGTTAATATTAATAAGATATATGTACCTCTTATATTGGTGGTTAATATTACGTTGGCGATTTGTCATTCTCTGTTTTCTCCATCATTAAGAGCGTTGGTTCCTGCTATTATATCCAAGGAGACAATAAAAAAGACCAATGCTGTTTTATCCAATCTTACTGAGTTGGTGAAGATTGTATCTCCTGCTTTAACTGCTTATTTATTAACTATTGATTCAATATCTATAAAAACTCTATTCGTAATTAATGGTGTCAGTTTTTTACTTTCGTCAATTAGTGAGATGTTTATAGATTACCGTTATAAAAATGGTAATTCAAAATCATCAGTAAAAGATTTATTTTATAATATCAAGGATGGTTTTTATTATCTTAAATCACATACTGTTTTATTTAAACTAATTATTTTTGCTATGATAACCAATTTGTTTTTATCTGGATATAATGTTCTACTACCTTATTATGGTGAAGTTATTTTGAGAGATTCCAAGATCTATGGCATTGCACTAAGTTTTGAAGCTGCTGGTGCTATTATTGCATCATTTTTTATTTATCTCTCCAAGAAAAAAGAGGTTGATTTGAATGATATTGTCAAGGCGACTATTCCTCAAGGATTATCCTTGATTATTGGGGCATACCCACATTCCTATGCTCTATTTATATCAGTCTTTTTATTTGGTTATTTTCTTTCAAGATTCAATGTGTTGTTCTTTACTTATATACAATCTAATTGTGATGAGAGTTATTTGGGAAGGGTATTTTCGGTTATATTTACAATGGCTGGTGTTTTAATGCCTCTAGGAGATATTATATTTGGATATGTTTCTTCTATACTTGCTAATTATACTTTTGTTGTTATTGGTGGTGGTATCCTAATTGCGACTTTATTCATATTCAATAAGAAACCAAAGGTAAATCAAACGTATAATCCTTGATTTACTTGGATTAAATTAAAGAAAGAAAGCGAAATTAGTAAATTAATTTTATTTTCTATAGTTCAATGATATTTTTATTAGATATAATAAAAAGCTATCAATTTATAAGGTAATTTAGCAGTTTACCTTTCTAAATTGATAGCTATATTATTTTTATTTTAATTTATTGTTTTCATATATTGTCCACTGAAACTTAAGCCCTTCATGTTCTTTCATTTCGCTTTTCCAAGTTATGTTCCAGTTATCAAGTTCATCCAAGTTATTGATGTACTTATCAGCAGGTAGCTTACCATATATCTTAGTAACATAGGCTTTCTCACAATTATCTAAGAATAAATTGTAAATTTCTGCACCACCAATAATAAATACTTCATCAGATTCGTACCTTGTGATATAATCTAAAACTTCATCTTTACTGTGACAGACTACAGTATCTTCACAAGTAAAATCTTTATCTCTAGTTAAAATTATATTTTTTCTTCCTTTTAAAGGTTTTCCTTTTGGTAAGGACTCTAGAGTTTTTCTTCCCATGACAACAACTTTGTTCATTGTCTTTTCTTTGAAATAAGGTAAATCTCCTGGTAAATAGGTAAGTAATCCACCGTTATAACCTACTGCCCAATTATTATCCACAGCAACTATTAAGTTCATCCACAAATCACCCTTTTAGTTTATATGTTATCCACATATAATTAATCTTTGTTAACATCTTACACAGCTACAGGTATTCCTTTGATCTGATCACCTTTTTGATAATTCTCTAGTACAAAGTCATTTACTGTAAAATCGTAAAAATCCTTTATCTCTGGATTAACAATAAGTTTTGGAGCATCATAACTTTTACGAGATATAAGCTCTTCAACTAGTGGTATATGTCTATCGTAAATATGAGCATCAGCAATAACATGTACCAACTCTCCCACCTCTAGTCCTGATACTCTCGCAAACATATGGACTAAAGCAGCATACTGGACTACATTCCAATTGTTAGCAACTAATACATCATTGGAACGCTGATTAAGTATAGCGTTTAGTTTATTACCAGTCACATTAAAAGTAACACTATATGCACATGGATATAAATTCATCTCATGTAAGTCCTGATGATTATAAATATTAGTCATAATTCGTCTACTGCTTGGATTATGTTTGAGGTCATATAATACACGATCTACTTGATCGAATTCGCCTTCATTATATTTGTGTTTTATTCCTAATTGATAGCCATAAGCTTTTCCTATTGAACCTGTTTCATCAGCCCAGCTATCCCATATCTTACTCTTTAAATCTTTTATGTTATTTGATTTTTTCTGCCATATCCATAGAATTTCATCAATTGCTGATTTTAGGTATGTAGGTCTTAACGTGAGAATTGGGAATTCTTCAGCTAAATTATAGCGGTTGACAACACCAAACTTCTTGATTGTATGTGCTGGTGTTCCGTCCTGCCATCTAGGTCGTACTTCTTGTCCTTCTGAACTATAACCATTGTCAATAATGTCTCTACACATATCAATAAATATCTTATCTGCTCTACTCATAACTCACATTCCTTTCTCTATGGTAATAACTTAATTTAACCTTGTATAATATTACAGTATAAATGAAAACTTGTCTATAAAAACTTATATTAAGTCGTGTAATTTTTTTTGATTTATATTGTAAGTAAGTCAGAAATATTGTTTTGTTCTGACTTGGTTATTGCAAAATAGTATATGTATATGTTACGCCAGCTACTTGCTCGTCCTGAGCAAAAAGCTGGGTTCGGCGTCCTGCCTCACTACTCCACATATACATATACTATTTTGCTTTGAGTAATCTTCAATGTAATCACAAAACACTTTTTCTTCTATTTACCATAACTATTGGCTATTACCATCGTCACATTTTTTTTACTGGCTCAAGAGTGGTAAATATAGAAATAACCATATATAATGATAATAACGATTTTTACGGCTTGTTGCCATACCTTAAAAACAGATAGAAGCAACAAACGTAACGAGAGTATTATCACTATATATGGTTTCAATATACAACCGTTGTCTCTTTAATTTAATACCTATATAATTATATATATAGATTAAGCCTCTAATTTTTCACTTTCAGCATACTTCTTAATATCAGAAAGTCCCATGTATATATTAAAATTCTCATCATCAATAACAATAAGTGTTGGTGCTGTTCTTATTTTATATTTTGTTGCTAGTTCAGCATGTTCTTCAGCATCAATTATTTTAACACTCTTGTTTTCAAGATATTGTTTTGCTATATGACAGTTAGGACATGTCTTTGTAGTGAATAATAATTTTTCAGCAGTATTTGCAACTTCTGATGTTGCTGCAATTTCTTCTTCTGCTTTGAAACTTGTATGTATTGATTTTATGGTTGATTTAGCAGGTTCGTATTCTTTTCTATGTTTGAATTCTTGAGCCTTACCATCATTCCAATGTTGTACTGGTCTGTAATATCCAGTAATTCTGCTGTATACTTCAGTAGAAGCTCCACAATGAGGACATGTGTATTCTTCACCTGGTATATAACCATGAGTCTTACATACAGAATATGTAGGTGAAATTGTATAGTATGGTAATGTATAATTGTCCGCTATTGTTTTAACTAGATTAGCAGCAGCCTTCCAATCTGGAAGTTTTTCTCCAAGGAATGCATGGAATACTGTTCCTGATGTATATTTGTTTTGGAATTCATCCTGCATGTCAAGCGCATCAAATACATCTGTTGTATAGTTAACAGGTAAATGTGTACTATTAGTATAATAAGGTGTTTCTCCTTCTTTTCCTGCTGATAATATATCACCATATTGTTTTTTATCATGTTTTGCTAATCTATAACTAGTAGATTCTGCTGGTGTAGCTTCTAAGTTATAGAGATCTCCATATTCCTCTTGATAATCGGAGAGTCTATTTCTCATATGATCAAGAACGTCTAGAGCAAATTTTCTAGCACCTTCTTCAGTTATATCTGATTTGATCCATTTAGCATTTAATGTAGCTTCATTCATACCAACTAACCCAATAGTTGAGAAATGGCTATTGAAGTTACCCAAATATTTTTTAGTATATGGATATAATCCTTCTTGTAATAATTTAGTTATTACTTGTCTTTTTATCTTAAGTGAACGTGCAGATATATCCATCATTTTATCTAGTCTTTGATAAAATTCTTGTTCATTGTTAGCTAGATACGCTATTCTTGGCATGTTAATAGTAACAACACCAACTGAACCAGTGCTTTCACCAGAACCAAAGTAACCACCTTGTTTCTTTCTAAGCTCTCTTAGGTCAAGACGTAATCTACAACACATACTTCTTATATCACTAGGTTCCATATCGCTGTTAACATAATTACTGAAATATGGAGTTCCGTATTTTGCAGTCATTTCAAATAATAATTTATTGTTTTCTGTTTCATCCCAATTAAAATCTTTTGTTATTGAATATGTTGGAATTGGATATTGGAAACCTCTACCGTTTGCGTCTCCTTCAATCATGATTTCAATGAATGCCTTATTAATCATATCCATTTCTTTTTGGCAGTCACCATATGTAAAATCTTGTTCTTTACCTGACACTATAGCAGGTAATCCTCCAAGGTCGTTTGGAACCATCCAATCTAGTGTAATATTAGAGAATGGAGATTGTGTTCCCCATCTGCTAGGTGTATTGACACCAAATACGAATGATTGAATACATTGTTTTGTTTCTTTATATGTAAGATTATCAATTTTGACAAAAGGTGCTAAATATGTATCAAAAGAAGAGAATGCCTGTGCTCCTGCCCATTCATTTTGCATTATTCCAAGGAAATTAACCATTTGATTACAAAGAGTAGATAAATGGCTCGCTGGTGATGATGTAATCTTTCCTGGAACACCACCAAGACCTTCTTCTATCAATTGTTTCAATGACCATCCTGCACAATATCCTGTTAACATTGAAAGGTCATGAATATGTATATCACCACTTCTATGAGCTTTTGCTACATCTTCATCATATATTTCTGATAACCAGTAGTTAGCAGTTATAGCTCCTGAATTATGTAAAATAAGTCCTCCCACTGAATATGTGACTGTAGAGTTTTCTTTAACTCTCCAATCTTCTTCCTTTACATAACTATTGACTATCTCTTTATAGTCAAGTATTGTGGATTTCATATTTCTTATTTTTTCTCTTTGTTTTCTATATAGAATATATGCTTTTGCTACATCTGTGTAACCTGTCTGCTCTAAAACTTTTTCTACACTATCCTGTACATCTTCAACAGTGATCTTGCCATCCTTAATCTTATCTTGAAAATCAGATGTAACTCTTAGCACTAAAATATCTAGTATCTCTTCCGTGTAATTCTTATCTGTCGCAATAAATGCTTTTGTGATTGCTTCCTTAATCTTAACAAAATCAAATTTGCTTATTTTTCCATCTCTTTTAACAACGTCAAACATTGATAGTCTCCTCTCTCAACCGAATTAATAATAATATACCATATATACCCAGACTAGTCAATATAAAAAACACTATATAATGTATCCCCAACACACAAACACACTATATGTGGTATATGTGGAATAGGCTATTAATACTAGTATATATGTTGTTTTATGTTTTATTTTTAGGTATTAGATATTATATTCGAAGTCCCTTTTGCCAATTAAAACCACCAATATTGTGAATTTAATTATATATTGTCACAATATTTGGTGGTCATTTTTATATGCTATGATCCTAAATTAGTACTTTAGTCTTTATTTTATTTAGTTCCCCGTAAGTCTTGTCATCTACATATGCTTCTATATAAGTTCCTTCATTTCTATACTCTTCTTTGATTATCTGTCCATTTATACGAATCTGATTTAGTAGATTACCATTGTCATAAGAAATAACTTCTTTAATTAATATTTTGTCTTGTTGAATCTTTTTCTCTATTATATCCAACAACTCTTCTAATCCTGTTCCTTCTTTGACTGAAACCATTAAAGTCTTGTATGCATTATAATCCTCAAGATGTTTGTTGCTTCCTTCTTTGTCAATCTTATTAAAAACAGTTATGACTGTTTTACCTGTTGCACCTAATTCTTCTAGAGTTTCATATACAACCCTTATATGGCTATTGGCTTGTTCATTAGCACTATCTACTACATGGATTAAAATATCTGCTACAACAGCTTCTTCAAGTGTAGAATGGAAAGCTTTTATAAGATGATGAGGTAATTTTCTAATGAATCCAACTGTATCAGTTAATAAAACTTCTGTACCATTTGGCAATATCAATTGTCTAGTAGTTGGATCCAGTGTTGCAAATAATTTATCCTCTTCAAGAACTTCTGCATCAGTTAATTTATTAAGCAATGTTGATTTTCCAGCGTTGGTATAACCAACTATAGCTATTTTTACCTTACCTTGTTTTTTTCTTCTTTCTCTAATAAGGTCTCTGTGGTTCTTAACATCCAATAACTCTTTCTTAAGTTGTGATATCCTATTTCTGATATGTCTTCTATCAGTCTCCAGTTTCTTTTCACCAGGTCCTCTTGTACCAATACCACCACCAAGTCTGGATAAAGATGTTCCTATACCAGCTAATCTTGATAATCTATATTGAAGTTGTGCTAGTTCAACTTGAATTATCCCTTCTCTAGTATGAGCTCTTTTTGCAAAGATATCTAGAATCAACATTGTCCTATCCATAATCTTACATTCCAATACATCTTCCAGATTCTTAAGCTGAGCTGGTGATAATTCATCGTCACATATTATTCCTGTTGCATCTAGTTCATATATCAACTCTTTTATTTCAGCTATTTTACCTTTTCCCAAGTAAGTTCCCGGATGAACACTTTCTCTATTTTGTATAACTTTCTCTAAAGTTATAGCTCCTGCTGTATTAGCTAATTCTTCTAATTCATCAAGGGATTCTTCACAATAAGATTCATTCTCCCTAGTAGCTACACAGACAAGTATAACTCTATCAACATAATCTCTTTCTATTTCAAAGTGTTTTTCTGGCATATAAATTCCTCCTATAGAAACTAAGGGGAGGTTTTAACTCTACCTTTTTAGTTTCTCTTCAATAAATTTAATTTCATTTTTTGCATCTACCTGATTTTCGTTGATTTCTAATACTTTATTGAACATTTTAAGCGCCTCCTCATATTTTTCTTGGTATTCTAAAGATAATCCTTTCTTAAAATAACTATTGTATATGTCAGGATTTATCTTTATAGCTTGGTCATAATACTCAATTGATTTCTCGTATTTTTCTTGTTTTTGATATAAATCACCAATCTCTATTGTTATATCATAATTATTTGGAACAGCTTCTAGATACTTTTCAAAAGCTGCTATTGCTTCTTCGTCCTGTTCTAGATATTCATGTAGGTATCCCTTTTGAGCTAAAGCATCGTTGTTTCCATAATCAGCAGCCATTGAATAGTTGATCAATGCTTGCCCATAGTCCTTTTTCTTAAAATATTCATTACCCCTGCCGATATATGCATCAGCATAGTTTTTCCATTTGTCTATAATAAAATCATAGATTTCTATTGCCTTATCAGTTTCACCTTTTTCACTATATATAAGTGCCTTTGTGTTATAGACCTGAGGTATTATTGGATTAAGTTCTATAGCTGTATTTGCATCAGCAAGTGCTTTATCATATTCTTTTGTGATAAAGAAAACAAATGCTCTATTGGCATATGCATAAGCATATGATTGGTCTATTGTTAATGCTTTGTTATAACTTTCCAAAGCCTCTTCATATTTACCCCAATCCTTGTACAAAATACCTTTTGCATTATATATTGTTTTGTCATTCTTATTTATTTTAAGGGCTTTATCAAATGACTCAATACCTTTTTCATATTCACCTAATAATCCATATGCTGTACCTCTAGTAGTATAAGTTATTCCTAATGACTCTTTTTCTTGAAAATAATTTCTTAGGCTAATTGCTTTATCCAGGTCTTCTATAGCTTTTTGAACTTCTCCTAGAGCAAGCTTCATATATCCCCTATTACTATAGGCTACTGCATCTTTACTATTCAAGCTTATTGCTTTATCCACATCCTTCAATGCTTCATCATAACTGCCAAGTTCAAAATATATCATACCTCGGTTAGCATATGAAGTAGAAAAATCTGGATATTCTTCTATTGCCTGATTATATTTTTCAAGTGCTTCTTGATATTTTCCTTGTGAAAAAAGCTCGAAACCTTCTTCATTAATCTTAATTACTTCTTTACCAGAACCACATCCTACAATAAATATGGTTACTATAATCAATATACTTAACAATCTTTTCATTGGTATTACTCCATTCCAGTAATCATGTAATTTCTTTTATAGGAATTACTCCTCTTAATAGTATCATTTCATATTATACCATATTAAATGTAAAATATTAACCTTTGATTTATTTCATTGAAATTTTTATTATTCCAGCTATTTATTAAATCATAAAATCTTTATAATATCAAGGTTTACAAGACATATATACATTCTATGTAAAAGATATAACTTTTGGCACATGCGAAATTATATGTATTCTATATAATCTAGATTGTAATTATTCTTTTTAATACCATTATTATTTCTAAGGAGGATTGTATGACTGTAAATTCTATTAAACAAGAAAATGTACTTCTTGAATACAAACCGATATCAGATATGGATCTGCCATTCTTATATAAGGTATATCGTTCCACTCGTATTCAAGAAATGCAAATCACTAATTGGAGTAATGATGAAATAGAACGTTTCCTACAAATGCAATTCTATCTACAACATATTCAGTATATGGGAAATTATGATTGTCCTTCTTTTACTATCATAGTACATAACGAAATACCTATAGGTCGCTTATATATCAATAGATTTGATGATGAAATCCGTATTATTGATATTGCTATACTGCCAGAATACAGAAATAAGGGTATTGGAAGTAAAATTATAAAATCCATTATAGGTGAATCAGAAATCAAAAAAATACCCATAAGCCTTCATGTGGAATATAACAATACTGCTATAGACTTTTATAGACGTTTTGATTTTACACTTGAAAATAATTTGGGTGTTTACATTTTAATGAAACGATTTCCTAAAAAAACAGGAAAGGAGGTATATTGATGGTAGATCTAAGTACATTAAGTAAGATAGATTTTGATACTCACATAAATACCACATTCAATCTATCTAAAGAAGATACTCTTGTTGATTTGGAATTAATTGAAACTAGAGATTGTTCCACAAGTAAAATCGAATCATTCAGTTTATTATTCAAGGGTCCTGTAGATACTCTATACCCACAAGACACCTATTCACTTGACCACGAAAAAATGGGTGAGCTTAATATTCTTATAGTTCCAGTTGATAAAAATGAAAAAGGTATCTATTATGAAGCAATCTTCACTCGTTTTAAAAAATAACAAGGAGGTATATTATGGCTGATCCTTTTCTTGGAGAAATAAAAATCTTTAGTTTTAATTTTGTTCCAAAAGGCTGGGCATATTGTAACGGACAGTTATTACCTGTCACTCAACATTATACTCTATATAGTTTATTAGGATTAAACTATGGAGGAGATGGGTTTACAACCTTCGGACTTCCTGATCTAAGAAGTCGGATACCTGTAGATGCTGGCTCTACTTATAAACTTGGTGCAAAATTTGGTGTAGAATCAGTAGTACTTCACCCATCCCAAATACCCAAACATAGTCATTTATTATATGCTATTGATAAAAAGGGCGATAATTATGCCCCCACTAATAGAGCTTTATGTAAACCAACGCATTCAAATACTCCACAAAAAATATATGATGATTATGTGAATACTACACCTATTAATTCATCCACCATTTCATCTATTGGTGGTAAAGGACATAACAACCTACAACCTAGTCTTGTTTTAAATTTTTGTATTGCACTTCAAGGCGATTATCCACCAAGAAGTTAACTATATACCTATTTCTAACACGGAAAGGAGTAAAGAAATGTCTAATACTTATATTGGCGAGATAAGAATGTTTGCAGGTAATTATGCACCAAAAAACTGGGCAGTATGTAGTGGACAAGAATTACCTATAAATCAATTTCCAAAGCTTTTCAAATTGATTGGCTATACATATGGTGGTACACCTAGTATTTCTTTTTGCTTACCCAACCTAAGAGGAAAGGTACCTATTCATCATGGGAAAGGAAAAGGATTAAGTAATTATACACTTGGTCAACATTGTGGAAGTGAATATGTTACCCTTGAACTAGATGAATTACCAAAACATAGTCATCCTTTTAAGGTTTCTAATATGAAGAAAAATCTATCAGAAAATCCTGAAAATAAAATAGTTTCTAATACGGATTTTAATCTGTATAGTGATAAAGCTACTAATCTAGTAGAACTGTGGGAAGACTCAATTACACCATCTGGGGAATCCAGCATATTTTCACATTATAATATGCAACCATATTTATGTATCACATTTATCATATGTATATCTATATAAAGTGAAACAAAAAAATATAAACAAAGGAGGTTAATATATGGCTGACCCTTTTATTGGCGAAATAAAGATCTTTCCTTATACCTATGCACCACGAGGCTGGGCTCTTTGTAACGGCAATATGTTAGAAAGAAATCAATCACCTGTTTTATTTTCTATCATAGAAACAATTTATGGTGGAGATGGAGTTAGATATTTTCAATTACCAGACTTTAGGGGTAGAGCTCCTATGAATAGAGGTCAAACCGAAACAAAAACCTACACAATAGGTTATTCTAGTGGAACTGATTCAATTGTACTTGATGAATTTCAGACGCCAAGACATTCACACAGATTATTAGCTACAACAGATATAGCTGATAAAAAAACAATGGATAATCCAAGTATGTTAGCTAAAACTGAACTTAAAAGAGGTAGCGGAATTGATGTTTATGCTAATGTTCCTGAAAATCCAACTAAAATTCAGATGCATTCTAACTCTTTAAGTGCTGTTGGAGAATACGCAGCCCATGAAAATCGCCAACCTTCACTCACATTCAATTTTTGTATTGCACTAAAAGGTCTGTATCCTAGTAGAGAATAAAATAAAATGGGGCTGTATTATCCGACAGTCCCATTTTAGTATAATAGGTAATTGTATAATTTCTATTAATTTTCAATTACTCTCATATCATTATCTACATTATCAGTAACGATATATACCCATCCATCAATTGGTGGTCTAATTGAATTAGATGGATTTGTGTTGACATTATAGTATATTATATCATCTTGTTTCTGTATTTCCCATGCCCATCCATCACCTTCATAATATGCCCATATAATTAAGTAGTCACCCTTTATATATGATTCTCTGTTTTGTTCTTCCACATTGAATCCATGTAAATCACATTTTATCCCATCAAATGTATAAGTTCCATTTATACCTGTTATGTCACATTCCGTAACCATTAGGTTTGGTTGAGAATTAATTTTTGGAACAGTACTTATTGCAGCTGTACCTTGATTAGATGCTTCATCTATAATAATAACGGATAGAGTTAACAAACCATCACTTAAGCTACTTACATCTATTCCCGTTATCTGTTCTACATTTGCAGTGATATTTCCATCACCTGATACACCATTTCCTCCACCATCACTTGTGATAGTATAATTGAATGTACCTCCTATTTCACCTCCAGTTATCTTAAAAGATAATGGGGTATTGTGATAAGAATCTATCGTAGACTGATCTATTGAAACACTATAACCACTAGGTTCTATAGTATCCTTACTAACGTAAGCTATTACGTCTTCACCTTGATTTCCTACAGTATCAGTTATATACACAGTTAAAGTTAAGTTATCATCATTTAGTGAAGATACATCAATTCCTGATATAGTCTCATTTAGTGATATCATATTACCACTACCTGTCACTGCTGGTGTATCTACATCTGTATCATCTATTGAATAATTATAGATTGTTCCTACTTCTGCTTTACTAATTGTAAAAGACATTATAGTCTGATTACTATTATTTATATAGTCCTCATTAATATTAATTTCATAATTACTTGGTTTCATTGTATCTTTTTTTATTGTTTTTGTTACATTGATACCTTCATTTCCTGCTTCATCTGTTAAGGTCACTGTTAACGTCAATATTCCATCATTTAATCCACTTACATCTATTCCTGTTATCTGCTGTGAATCTAATGTGATGGTACCACTACCTATAACATTTTCTCCACCCCCATTACTGGAAATGATGTAATTATAAATTGTTCCCAATTCTGCTGTATCAAATGTAAAATCCATTTCCTTTTGATTAGCATTTATATTATTTTGATTAATATTTATATCATATCCATTAGGTATCATAATATCTTTTTTTACTGTTTTTATTATATTACTACCTTGATTGCCTGAAGAATCCACTAGATATACGGTTAAAATCAATAGTCCATCATCAAGAGATGAAACATCAATACCCGATATTGTCTGATTCAATACTGTTATTGGTCCTGAGCCTGTTATTGAAGGTGTACTGTCATTTTTATCATCTATAGAACAATAATAAATATCATTTATCTCTGCTCCAGCAAATGTAAAAGATAGTTGGTTCTGGTTGTCATTATTAATGTAACTCTGATTAATATTTACATCATATCCACAAGGTGGATTTACATTTTTCCTGACTGTCGCAGTTACTTTATTTCCAGGATTTCCTGCTATATCTGTTAAATAGACCTCTAAAGTTAATGTTCCATCATTTAATCCACTTACATCTATTCCTGTTATCTGATCTAAAGCTGTTTCTATAGTTCCACTACCTTTAATATCAGCTCCTGAATCATCAAAAATAGTGTAATTATATAATGCTCCTATTTCTGCCCCACTAAAAGTAAAAGACAGTGCAGTCATATTATTTGGAATTATCTCTGATTGATCTATCATAACACTATATCCTGTGGGTGGATTCTGGTCTGGTGTATAATGAGGTACATCATGTATTTCTTCTGTATCGCTTTCATCAGTTGCTTCTTTTTGTTCTACTTTTACACCTTTTGATTTTATTGATATCTTATTTATTTTTCCTTTACCTGTCACTTCTGTAGGGGCATAAAAAATCATTTCTTCAATAACTGAACTTCTCTGTATATCAATCTTAGTCCCTTTTGATTTATTATTTACTTCAATTTTCTTTATCTTGGTACTTTTACTAATCTTTATATCAACTTGAGACTCTACTATAATGTGTTCAATTTTACCTTTCAGTTCAATATTATTTAGCTCTTTATTCTCTCCCTTATCTATTATTGTAATTAACTTGAAATCTCCTTGTAGTTTCCCTCCATTCAATAGTATTGTTTTCCCTATTTCACTATCTATAGAAACAATTCTTATTTTTCCATCTTGTTTGAATACAATTAGTTCATGTAAGCTGCAGTTTTTTACTGTTATAGAATTTTCTCCTCCTCCATTCACTATTGTTTTTCCTTTTACTGTTACATTTTCAAGAGTTATATCTCCTTGTTTTATACCAGCTGCTAGAATTAAGTTTCCATTTATTATTGTATTCTTAAGTATTACACCTTCTGTATTTATTGTTAAGTTACCTTCAATAACTTTTTCTTCTTTTTCTAGACCATATATTCCACTAATGTTTATAAGTTCTCCAACTATCCTATCTAACATGGTCACTACTTCTGCTCTCGTCATCTTTTCTTCTAGTTGTTCTGTTGCTTCTTGTTGTTGTATCGTTGATAGTACTGCATGAACTTCTTGTCTTGTTATTTCTTCATTTGGCTTTAGTTCTTCTTTCTTATACCAATCCATATATTTATTAGCCTTAGCTATCATTGTTTCCTTGTAATACCAATCTTCATCTTTTATATCTCTGTAGTTTTTATCAGCTTTTTCATAATAACCATATATCCTGTTAATAATTGATATGAATTCTGCTTTGGTTATATTATTATCAGGTTTGAAAGTTCCATCTAGATACCCTGTCATCAGACCCTTCTGTTTCCATTTTGTTATAGTTTCTTCTGCCCAATGCCCTGTTATGTCATCTTCTTCTACTGTAGCTATAACATAATTTGGTATCATAGTAAATATCATCAAAACTATTATCATTCCTGATAAATATTTCATTACTACACTACTTTTAAAGAATTTCCTCATAACATACTCCTTTTTCCATGAATTTTAGGTAGTTCCCCTTCTACTGAAATACAATATGTTAAATCTTTTGGTGTGAATGCAGTTAAATCAGGTAACTTAAATTGTAAACTGCCATCTTTTCCGAATTTCATACCAATCAACATATAAAGCTTAGGATACTTATTAATATGCAAAGACCTGCCATCACATTTTATCCAATCTTCTGGTATATCATCATAGGGGAAGAGCTTGATTTCTCCCAACATCTGAATCATATATTTTACCTCCTTCTACTAATAAACATATTTACTTATTATAATTATATAAATCATCTAAAATTTTACATGTGCCAAAAGTTATATTTAGCAAAAAAATAAAACCCCCTGTTTAAGAAGGTTTATAGTACTTTGTTATATATTGATTATATTGAGGTCTTTTGCTCTTATAACTGCTTTTATTCTACTGTCAACTTCTAATTTACTGTATATATTACTTAAATGATTTTTTACTGTTCCTAATGTAATATATAATTCTTTGCTGATAGACGCATTTGACATTCCCTCTGCTACTAATTTTAGAACCTCTATTTCTCTATTGGTCAATTCTGATATAATATTTTGAGGATTAAGTAAATTATAGAGATTAACATGTTTTATAGTAGTTCTTTTTGATATTAATGTGGGAATAACACTTTTGATAATTTTTATGATATTACCGTTAAAACATTGAGTACGTGCTTTTTCTAGATATACAATTCCTATAAGTACACCTAGATAATTGATTGGTATACATAGTATGGATACTTCATCTTTATTCATTATATATAAGTCTCTTACATACAATCCTTTTTCTGGCTTCTTGTTAAGAATTATTTCTTCTCCAGTTCTTGCAACATATCTGATTATTTTATGAGACATATGGTTAACATATTTCATATTGACTGGTTCTCTATGTATATTCACTTTTCTGTTATTCAACTTTTCATATTGAAGATACATTTCATCTTTTTTCTCAAAAAGTACAGCACCGTAATCAGCATAATGATTGTCAATTAGAAATCCCAATATATACTTGATTCCCTCATTTTCCTCCAGTGGTTCAATTTTGTTTATGAGATTATATATAATTTCGCTTATATTTTCGTTAGTCTCTGCTTTTTCCTCTACTATGGTATTATGTAATTTTGCTTTACTATTTTCATGGATATCATCTTCTAGATTGAATTCCTTTTCAATCAAATCTGCTATATATTTGGCTCCCCATTCTTCATATAGAATCACCGCTTCTCTGGCATAGAATTCAGCAAGTTTTCTATTAGATTCATGATGATATTTTGCTGTCAGATAATTGGCAACAGCTCCTATTTGAAGATTGTCTTGTTTTTCAGCATAGTTTATTGCTTTATTGTATAGTTTATCAATGAAATGGTTATTATCAAAAAGCTTAGTGTATTCCACCTTAGCAAGTAAATATCTCGCATAATGATTTTCTTTATATATATTTACCCAATAGTTCAACTCTCTTAGACATTCTTTTATTAACCGTTTATTTTCTTTTTTCTCATGTTCAAATAACTTGTCATGTTCTGCTAATCTTATAAGTGTACTATAAAATATTAGATCCACATATATAATGTGTCCTTTCAAAGAACGTATGGTTGGGGTAATTTTCTTTACTAGTTCATAAGCTTCTTGTATTTTACATTCCATAAATAATCTTTGAATCATAAAAGCATTATATGCCAAGCCTTTTGTATTATTAAGTAATGCTGCCTCTTCTTTGATTTGACCATATTTTTTTGTGACCTTGCCTTTTTCCAGATAATCAACATGGGGACTAAAAACATAATCTATGAATTTTACCACATCATATCCTTTCATATGTAAATCTTTCTCTAGGGAATTAATATAATGTGTTATTTCTCTCAAAGATATCCCACAAACATATTTTGTATAGATAATGGATATGATAGCATAACCACTGTATATTAATTCACCTATTCTAGCGCCTTCTTGGGTAGATTTCTCCAGATACTCTATACCTTGCTCTAATGGATTCGACCAATGATGAACAAAAGCACCTATAAATGAGTACACAATTGATTTTGTTAACAGATTATCATTACTCTCTAATAATTCCAATGTTATATTTTCTAGTTTCTTACCCTTTTCGTAATCATTCCATACATTATAAAGAATATAACTATAGGCTCCATATCCTATTGGTGAGTAAGAGGAATTTCCATATTTGACCGATAGAATACCTATTTTAATAATGATAAGGTGAAATATATTACCATCAATACAATTAGCCGCTGGAATCATTGTTGTCAAGGTTTCCAAGATATATAACAATCTTTTATCAGTAATTATAGGTTTATCTTTAATTTGTTCTATAGCTTTATTTGAGAATAACTTTTTCCCCTTTAACAAATCCATCTTAAGATGTTTTATATTAAAATCAAGATCCAATAGTTTTAATAATTCAAGACCTATTTCTATTACCTTTTCACAATCACCATCATGGGAATGAAGTTTTAAATATCGTCTTTTTATGGCTATCAAATTTTCTTTCTTATTATACTTTGTTATAAGAGAATCAAATCTTTCCTTAGCTTCTTCATATTTTTCACAGATGAATTCGCATTCACCTAATTCTAGATTTATTTTCATTTCCATATCATCTTTTTCATTAAAGTCATAATCTGAGATTAGCTGTAAAGATAATAGGAATATTTTTATGGCTTGTTTTACAGAAGTTGTCCGTTTTGCCTCAATACCTGCGTGGTATAGTTCATAAATCCATCTTTCCGTATTTTCATAGGATAATATACTTTTGTCCGAACGTAATAACTGTGATACTATGAAGAGCCTGTTTTTTTCAACAAATATATCTTCTGTATTATTTAATAGTGTTTCAGCAATTCTATAATGAATATTTTTTCTATTTACAGGTTCTATACTTTTATAAACTAATTCCAAGATTATATCATGTACAAAATCATAAGTTACTATTTCTGTTATTTGCTCATTTTCTATTTTCTTCAAGAGAAATGCATCTTGGCATAAAGTCTCTAATTGATTACTCAGTAGAGTATCATCAATATCTACTATTTTTCTTAATATATGATAATCAACTTTACCATCAAGACATGCTATAATATCTAGAAGTTCCTTCTTAGCTTTATCCAACTTATTTATCTTATGTATTATAACCATTTCAATATCTACAGGTAAACTTAATCTATTTAATCCATCCAATTCTACTACCCATTGATTTGTCTGTTCTGAAAATATAAGTATAGCTTCTTGAATAAAAACATTGATTATCTCATTCATATAAAATGGATTGCCCAATGTTAATCCATAAATGAATCTAGCTAGATAATTAATATTTTCTGTTTCTTCTCCCATAATCAATTGTAGATATTCACTAATGTCTCCATCTGTGAGCTCTTGTAACTCCATCGTCATATATGTATCTTCAAGTTGTATTATCTTTTTTTTATTATCTCTTCTACTAGTATTTTCAGTCTTATTATTCCTATAAGCAACTATCAGTAACGTATTCAGTGATTCATTTTTTTTGCACAAATATTCTATTATTTCTAAAGATGAACTGTCAGCCCAATGTAAATCATCAATAAATATTATTAATGGAAACAAGGATTCTGAAACAATTGAAATGAATCTATGTACTGCTTTTTTTATTCTATATTTTAATTTATTATAATTATCAATGTTAATGCTTTTATAATTTCCTAGTAATTTTGATGAATAAGGGCTGATAGATGTTATTATCTCTATATCTGAACCTAATGTCTCTTTCAAATTCCTTTGAATATTTTTTAACTGCTCAGGAGGTAAGGTTAGGATATGCTTTACCATTCGTTCTATGATTTCTGTGATAGCTATGAAAGACTTTTTATTATTTTTTCTAAATTTACCATATACATATGTGACATTATTACTAACTAAATCTCTTACTAGAGACTCTACTAAAAATGTTTTCCCTATCCCTGGCAAACCTTTAACTAATACAACTCCACTTCCACCTTCCAATACAGAGTCAAATTCTTCTTTAATACACTTAAGCTCATCCCTTCTGGCTATTATGGTTTTTAACATTTTATTTTCTATAAAACTTTTACCATTAAGCATCTTCATCTATGTCCTCCAAAATATTAATTTTTCCTACTATTCTAGTATATTATTATAGATATATTATTGCAATATCAAATATTCATAAAGGGACTGTGGGATAATATCCAAAATGTATTATCCCACAGCCCTAAAGGTTATTTCCTATTTACTTCCTCTTATAGCTTGAAAAGCACCAAGCAGATCTAATTCTCCATATCCCCATTCACTATTAGGATATTTGATTGACCTTTTTCTCTTAGCTCCTCTAATTAAATAGTTTCTAACTTTACCTGTATCCATTGTAGGATCATTACCTTTTATTATCCCCCATTCCAATAATAATGCTGCTGCTCCACCTGTAATCGCTGCACTTATACTAGTTCCTGTCATTGGTCCATAAGTATCATCTGGCATTGGACCTACTACCCCTACACCAGGAGCTACTAAATCTGGTTTCAATACATCATCTCTTGTCAATCCCCTACCTGAAGAAAGATATAAGCTTCCAGATCTATGATTATATGCTCCTACTGAAAGAAGTCCAATACTTGATGATGGGTCAGTGATTGTTGTAAATGGATCTGGTAATAAGAATTGGGTTTCGTCTCTTACCCAATCTTTTCTAGGTAACCAAACATCAATTCTCCCATTCACTATCAGGTCACCATATACAGTAATGGTCCAGATTCCCTCAGTAGGCTCTTCCATCCTAACAAAAATGACTTCATCTCCAGTTCTGCCTTCTGATAATTGATACTCTATATAGATAGTTGTTCTCTCCAATAGGAATTTTATTTCCTCCTTCTTGGCTAGTGTAGCTGGTATTCTATCAATGAATTCACCTGTAGGTGATGTAATGGATATTGAGATCTTATCAGGTGCATTGCTCCAAATGTTAAAGGTAAATCCTGGTTCATTAGGTGGTACTTTTATCTCTACATTCTTGAATTCGTCATCTTCTTCAAATTGACCTCTATAATGATGTGCCAGATTACTTTCATTTCCAACAGCAACCGTTACTGTATTACCTATCCTTCTAGCTATTGACTGTAAATAGCTCTCTGTTATTGAACTTCCGTCATGTGCTCCCTGATTACTTCCTACCCCAATTATCATTGAAAGCGGCATTTGTAATTTAACAGATAATTCACGAATATATTTAGCTGCAAATATCACATCTGTATTTTGATAAACGCTATTAAGATTATCCCCAATCAAGTAAAAATCTTTTAGACATCTCTTAGCTTCCTTCAATTTTACTACAACTATTGATGCATCTGGAGCGGCTCCAACAAAATTGTTAGCTCTATCTTCACGCCCAGCTGACATACCAGCTAGAAAAGTTCCATGACCGGTTTCATCAACAGACGGTACAATAGTTAATGGATCTTCTGCTTGTAATGCCTCATTAATCTGTTCTTCCGTGAATTCTGTTCCATATATGAATCCTTCTGGTGGTGAACCTTGTATAGTTTGATCCCAGATAGCTTTTATTTTAGTAGTATTATCTTCGTATTTGAATATTGAGTCAGTATAATCAACTCCCGAATCAATTATTCCAATCATAACTCCCCCACCTCTAAGAGGTACATATGGCTGATTGTGGAAGGTTAATATACCTGCATCTTCTAACGCACTTATTGCATATGGTCCAAAGCAGTGTGGAATATCACTTAGATTGACTCTATCAATAATCCCTCTACATCCATCATTACCACCAATAAATATATGTACTACTGCATATTGGTCATCCAATATCTGTATACATTCTGGGTTATATCTCTCATATATATCTTCTATGCTCTCATATTCAATCAGTAAATCAAAATACTCTTCAGATATTACTGCTTGTTTACATACTTCCGGGTCACTCCCTTCACGAATCCTTTCTCTAATCTCTTCTATCCTATCTTTACTTTCAGCTATTTCAACTCCCCCTAATCCTCTGAAAGCATTAGCTAAACAAAGAGTTCCATACCCCCATAGATTATTAGGATAATCAAATAATTCTTCGTTCCTCCTGGCAGATCTCTGTAAATATGATTTTACCTTTTCACCATACAGATAAGGGTCATTACCTTTTACAATACCCCATTCCATCAACAAAGCTGCTGACCCTGTAACAAATGGAGTTGCCATACTGGTTCCACTTAATGAATCATAACCCCCGCCTGGATATGCTGCTACTATATTGACCCCTGGTGCAACTAAATCAGGTTTTACAGTTATTGTATTAGACCTTCTAGTATATCCTCTTCCAGAGAATGGTGCCAAACTTCCTGTTGATGAGTCATATGCTCCAACTGTTATTACTTTTGTTGCTGTTGAAGGCATAGTAAGAGTGGTATCTATGGTAGGTCTAAGAAATTTTGTATCTTTTCCCACTGAACCAGGTAACCACATATCATAATTACCAGATACTATAGTGTCAGCTTGAAGAGTTATCTTCCATACTCCTTCAGTAACATAATCCCCAGTTTGTGGAATTAATTCAATGTATGTTTGTTGATCCAAGTTAAAAGGTGATGGTTCACCATAGTATAACAAAACTCTGGTTCCATCCAAGTTAAATTGCTGTTTACCAAGAGTAGGCGAAATGAAACCTGAAGACACACCATTAGGTGCTTGTATTGAAACATTTATGGCATCCGAATAAGCTTTCCATAATTGAATAGTTATGTTAGGCTCTCCAGTGAATACTGCTATTTCAACAATTTCTTCGTCACCTTCATCAAGTGTACCACTAGTATGAAGTGCTGTACTACCTTCATTTCCAGAGCCAACAGAAATAACATTTTTCCATTCACTGGCTATACTATCAATAAAAGTTTCAAATAAGGATTTACCATCATGAGGACCATAATTATTTCCAAAACTCAGATTGATAGATATTGGTTTTCCTAATTCTTCAGCTTTTCTTGTTACATAAACCAATGCCCTCATAATTTCAGTTGTACTTGGAAATGATTCCTGACCTCTCCTGCCCAACTTGACAATGATATATTCTGCTTCAGGTGCTACTCCAATGAATTGTCCGTTACTTGCTCTGCCATTTCCTCCTGCTATACCTGCTACATGGGTTCCATGACCTAAGAAATCATCAGAAGGAACTACTTCAAGCATTTCAAATCTATTATTCTTACTAAGTGCCTCGTTTATTTGCTCAGCAGTATATTCAGTCCCTGCACTAAATCCTTCAGGTGGGCTACCTTGTATAGATTGATCCCATAAGGTTACTATACGAGTTGTTCCATCTTCATTTCTAAAATCAGGATGGGAATAATCTATACCAGAATCAATTATCCCTAATAAAACGCCATTACCTTTTAAACGTGGAAAAACATTTTGGACTGATGTGATACATGCATCTCTAAGACTGGTATCAAGATTAAAATATAGACTGCTAGGTTTTTCTACATACTCAATCTCTGGAAAGGAAGCAAATTGATCTATATTTTCTTGTTTGATCGTGACTATAGCATAATCCATTGTCAGCTGTTCAATATCTTCTGTCAAAGCTATTATTGTAGGAATATCCCCAATATTACCATTGTATTTTACAATTAGTTCCCAAGTATTAGCCTCTTCGTCGTAGCCCACATTCAGATTAGTGGTATATTGTCTCTCTGCACTTGTCAGATCAACAGCTAGATTCAATCTATCATCGACTTTTTGATTATTATCCATTCTCTCACCCCAATAAAACTCTCTTATTCTAATTTATGACAGTTACCTAGATTTATTGTATATTTTTTTGCTCTTTGAGATTTTTTTCTGATTCGATATTATTTGACATACTGAATCATTTCAAATATACTAATCCATATACAAATGTTAAGTCGTTAGAGGTGAACATATGACTAATTTAAAAAGAGTACTCATTTTTGCAGTAATAATCATCTTGTTGGGTTTCTATGGTATCGCTATATATTATGCATTAACCAACGGAGAGAATAGTGGTGAAATAATAGTTTTCTGTATAGCTTCTACTTGTGTGTTATCAGTTTTTATTGGAATCATATTGAGGATAAGAAAAAACAAGTGACATCATGTACCTATAAGAGAACTTTATTAAGAAAGGGCTGTTTCATTCAACGAACAGCCCCTTAAGAATTGTTTTTATCATATTCTAATAACTACTTCTTTTCCTTTATTGTGATTAACATTTTTATCTAAGAACATATCAAATGAATTTTCAACTACTTCAACTGTTTCCATTAATTCTTCTACCCCATAATAGTTGAAATAATCTGCTACACTGCATTCTTCCATGCTTTTACTTAATTCTTCATCCATATCATGTTCTTTTAATTCATTCGCCAACTTAAGACTTTCCAACGTTATAATTGAACTTATTGTAATAAGTTTAAGATATGCTTTGTTAGTAGAATAGTGAAATGCTAATTGTATAAAACTCAGTCTATCCAAAGACTTATTTATTGTATTTATACAAAATTCTGACATTATTCTAAGTGCTTCATCTTTTTCTACTTCATTCACCAAAAGATACTTATAGACTGCGTTAATAGCTACAGCAAAATCTAAATATACCTTATAGATTTTTGTCTCGAATCTACAGGCTTCTGTTTTTAAATCTTCATATAGTTTTAATATTTCTCCTACGTAATCTCTAGTTAGATTATCATTCAGTGCTTTTTCAAATAGTGGGTATTCTAGACGTAAAACATTTTCAAATCTACTATCTGACATCTTGCATATATCCTTTCTTATATACATATAAAAATTTAATTATAATTTTCTATCAATTACAAATTAATTGATAGCTTATCTTATATAACTATATTGCCACAATAAATATATATATGCAAGTACATATTAAAATATTACTTAATTATTACTTTTTTATCAGTTAAAATGGGATGATTTATTAACTCCACATCTATAGAATATACATCTTTAACAGTTTCCTTGGTTATTACATCCTCTGGATCACCATATCTATACACTTGACCATTTTTCAACATCAATATCTTATCGCTATACCTCATAGCTATATTTAAGTCATGAACAATATTTATAACCGTAATTCCTTTTTTCTTGCATAGATTATGAACCAACTCACTTATTTCATATTGGTATCCGATATCCAAATGGGATATGGGTTCATCTAACAACATGATATCTGTTTCTTGGGCTATAGCTCTAGCAAGAATGACTCTTTGCAATTCTCCACCACTAAGCTGAGTGATTTTCTTATCTTTCAATTCTATGACTCCAGTTTCTTTCATTGCATCATTAACTATTTTTATATCTTCTTCAGTGTTCTTCTGGAATCTGGAAGTATATGGAGTCCTACCCATCATGACAATATCAAAAACAGAGAATTCATACTGCATATCCGTTATTTGTGGTACCACTGATAATCTTTTAGCCATTTCTTTTTGTTTGATGACATGGATATCATCATTTTTTATATAGACTGTATTTTTATTAGAGGGCAATATACCTGCCAATAACTTCAACAAAGTAGTCTTTCCAGAACCATTAGGTCCGATAATACTATAGAACAGACCTTTTTCCATGTTGATAGACAAATCTTTTAAAATAGTTTTTTCCCCATAGTTGAAATTTAATTTTTTTGTACTAACTATACTATTCATATTGTTCATTCCTTCTGTAATATGTTACTGATTTAGATGATTCTTTTTTTGTTTTGGTATAATAAAAATAAGAAAAATGGAACTCCGAATAATGAGGTAATGATACCTACGGATAGTTCAGCTGGTGATATAATGGTTCTAGCAATGGTATCACATATTATCATGAAAATTGCTCCTATGAGCATTGCTAACGGTATCAGTTTTTTATGGTCAGGACCATTAATCATTCTTATTATATGAGGTATGATAAGTCCAACAAATCCTATGATTCCACTAGCCGAAACAACAACAGCCACCATTATTGATGATATCCCCAATATTATCTTCTTAGTTCTGTTTACATCAATTCCTAGACTCCCAGCAGTTTCATCCCCTAATAACATAAGATTCAACTCTTTTGAAAACACCATCAAGATAATAGAACATATAATTACACAAGGTGCTATAATGGCTACTTCTTTCCAGCTTGATGTACTGAAGCTTCCTAAGGTCCATAGATATACTCTTTCTAATTTATCCCTGTTCAATAACATCATCAAAGACATAAGGGCTGATAATAAGTAATTAAGTGATATACCTGCCAGCAATAATGTTGTAGTAGGAAGTTTTTTGCCAATCGCTGATATTCTCAGTACTAGTAGAACTGTAAGCATGGCACCAATAAATGCGAACATACTCACTCCAGTAAAACCAAAAATAGTTTTATTAAAATTGAATATAAGTCCAATTGTTGCACCTAGTGCAGCACCTGAGGAGATACCTAGTACAAAAGGGTCTGCCATAGGATTCTTGAAAACTCCTTGAAAAGAACATCCAACTACAGCTAATGCTCCTCCAGTAAATAATGCAAGTATTATTCTAGGCAACCTTAAGTCAGCTATTATTTTTATATGTGATTCCTTAATACCATCAAGGGAAATCAAATCATTTATTAATGGAATTTTACTTAATAATATTTTGCTGCTGTCAACAAAATCTATTCTGACAGAACCAAATCCACATGCAATAATAATTACTGCTATAAGTACTAATAAACTTATTATAATATTACTTTTTCTAAATATCTTCATAGTCTTAACCTGCTTTACTTTAGTATGTCATTTCTATTTATAACACAGTAAGTCTATGCTTATATTTAACATAGACTTACTTAAAGTATACTATAATTCTAATCTATTTACATTATTTAATAGCATCTGGATGAATTATCTTAACTAAATTAGTCAATCCATCAACTATTCTAGGTCCTTGTCTAAAGAATAGATTTTCATCAATTTCGTATAATTTTCCTTCTTTGACAGCAGTTAAATCCTTATATCCTTCTAATGATTCTAACGTAGTTTTAGAATCATACTTATCTGAACATATGACAATCTCAGGGTCTTTATCAACTATCTGCTCAATACTATATGCCCAACCTGTAGCATCTTTCGCTATATTGTCAGCTCCAGCCAAAGCCATGGCTTCACTTAAGAAGGTATCTCCAGTAGCTGTAAAATCTCCACCTTCTCCATATCCTACTACAAAATATGTTGTTGGTTTTTCTTTTCCTTCTATTGCTTTTTGGATTTCTCCTACTTTATCTTTCATACTAGTTACTAATTCATTTGCTTCTTGTTTTTTATTAATAACTTCACCAAGTGTACTTATATAACCGTATATTCCTTCAAAGCTTTCATTCCAAGAAAGTGATAAAACAGTGATACCTTGTTCTTGTAACTTAGCTACAGCATCATCTTTTACATGAGCAGATGTAACTACAATATCAGGATTAAGGTCTACTATTTTCTCAATATTAAATTCTTGTAAACCACCAATTGATTCTATATTCGCTACTTCACTTGGATAGTCACAAAAATCTGTTCTACCAATTATTTTGTCTCCTGCTCCTAGAGCAAATATTGTTTCTGTAAATTCTGGTGAAATTGAAACTACAGTTTTTGGTTCTTTTTCAATTGTTATTTCCTTACCATACTTATCTGTTATTGTTAATGGATATATATCTGATTCGCTACTAGTATCTTTTTCCTCTTCATTACTAGTGGTTTCATCTTTCTTATCATTAGTATCCTTATCTTCATTAGTATCTTTGTCTTCATCAGTCTTTGATGTATCATCTTTTTCTACTTGATTCTCTTGATTGTATGTATCATCCTTTGGTGTCTTCTTGCCGCCACAAGCAGCTAAACTAAAAACGAGTACTGAAATTAACATAGTTGTCAGTAACAGCTTTAATAATTTTTTCATCCTTTAAACCTCCATAATATCTTCTTTAATAAGAAAAGTGATTGACACTCGGTATACTCATGTAGCATTTTCCATTTATAAGCAACAAAAAACTGTGCTAAGGCACAGTCAGATTACAAATAAATATGTGAATCTACACTCTCCCACCGAAAGCTTAAAACTTATAAAAAGGCAGGTCTCCTGGCTTATGGCTTAACTTACTCTCTAGTCTTCTCAGTTTCCCAATGACATTTTAGATTTCATACCATTTACAGTAGCGGGGGCTGCAGTGGCATTTAACCACTTTCCCTTTTAACTCAACGAGTACCTTTTCATCTATTAAATTTTAGTATCTTATGTTATATATAAATATATCCAAAGATAGTTTTATTATATACTTTAATATAAATATGTCAAGATAAAACTAGTTATTTAAGTTTTCCATTTTTTATCTAGATTAGATTATATTGCAAGTAAGTCAGAAATAGTGTTTTGTTCTGACTTGGTTATTGCAAAATAGTATATGTATATGTTACGCCAGCTACTTGCTCGTCCTGAGCTCAACGAATAATAATGGACATCGAGTCCATTATTATTCCTGACAGTCCAGTAGGGCTGTCAGATTAAAGCTGGGTTCGGCGTCCTGCCTCACAACTCCACATATACATATACTATTTTGCTTCCTAGCATCTACAATATAATCACAAAACACTTTTTTTCTAATTAACATAACTAACGGCTATAAATGTTTTTTTTAAAAATGTACTAAAACTATTTAACCTTCCCCTTTATATTGTTGAAATGCTCTACAATTTTCTTTTCATACCCTTGTTCGGTAGGGTTATAATATATCTCATCAACAAGTTCATCTGGTAAATATTGTTGTTCTACGTAGTGATTTTCATAGTCATGGGCATATTTATATCCTGTTCCGTGACCTAGTTTTTTTGCACCACTATAATGGCTGTCTTTGAGATAAGATGGTATTGTGGTAATCTGAATTCTTTTCACATCTTCCAATGCTTTATCAATAGCTACGTAGGCAGCATTGCTTTTTGGGGCGCATGCAACATAAGTAGCTGCCTGGGATAATATTATCCTACCTTCAGGCATACCTATGAAATTAACTGCATCAGCGGCAGCCATTGCAACTTGTATCGCCATAGGATCAGCATTTCCTACATCCTCGGCAGCACATATAACGATTCTTCGCGCTATGAATTTGGGATCTTCTCCTGCATAAATCATTCTAGCAAGATAATAGACTGCTGCATTTGGATCTGAACCTCTCATACTTTTTATGAAAGCTGATATGGTATCATAATGATTATCTCCGTTTTTATCATAATTGATAACTCTTTTTTGTATACATTCAGATGCTACATCTATATCTATGTTGATTATTCCATCTTCATCTGGTTCAGTGGTAAGAACCCCTAGTTCAATGGCATTAAGAGCGGCTCTTGCATCTCCATTGGCTCTATCGGACAAGAACTCTATGGCTTCTTCATTGATCTTGGCATTAAAAGTGCCTAATCCTTTTTCTTTATCCTCAATGGCTCTCATTATGAGCTTTCGAATATCTTTGTTTTCCAAAGGCTTTAGTTCAAAGACTCTAGACCTGGATACTAGCGCACTGTTTACCTCAAAATAAGGATTCTCTGTAGTAGCACCGATAAGTGTTACGGTACCATCTTCAACATATGGCAGAAGGGCGTCCTGCTGTGCTTTATTGAATCTATGAATCTCATCAATGAACAGGATAGTGCTTCCCAGCGTCATACCAAGTCTGTTCTTAGCTTCATTTACTACTTTTTCAATGTCTTTCTTTCCAGATATAGTTGCGTTCAATTGAACGAATTCAGCTTTTGTGGTGTTTGCTATAACTTTTGCAAGGGTGGTTTTCCCTGTTCCAGGTGGTCCATAAAAAATAAGTGACCCTAGTTTGTCTGCTTTTATCGCTCTATATAATAATTTACCTTTTCCTATTATATGCTCTTGCCCAACTACTTCTTCTATAGACGTTGGTCGTAGTCTAGCCGCTAATGGGGATTCAGTTTCTAGAGTTTTCTCTCTCATCATATCAAATAAATCCATATCTATCTCCTCTGTCATCTATACTAATCATAATTTTATTATACTATCTTCTATTAGAATCAATTTATTACGATATCTATTTATTCATTATAACATACAGGACTAAGTTTTAAACACTAACTATTTTGTTTATTATCTTAACCATTAATTTTAATTTTATAAATTAATTAAATATTCAAATTGTTTATTGACATTTAAAAATATTGGCGTATACTATCATATATCAAAGAATAATAGGAGGAATTAATATGAAAAGAAAGTATTTTAGAAACTTATTAACTTGTATGATTTGTTTTATTTTGGCATTTAATGTTGGAAGCCTTAGTATTTCAGCTCAAACGACCAATGATAATGTACAGTTGTACTCAGCAAAATTAGAGACAGGTTCCGTTAGCGGTGATATGATGATTGGTAATGTCTATTATTCAACTGGAATCATTTATATCAAGGATTTAGGGGTAAGTAAAAATGTTTCAGTACACTATACTTATAACGGTAATGATTGGTATGATCAACCAGCAGTATATGTTAAAACCTTATCCGATGGCTCAGAAGTCTGGAGATACAGAACACCTAACCAACGTTTTATGGGTTGCAGATATACTAAATGCAACTGCAAGTTTGCTGTAAAATATGAAGTAGGCGGTAATACATATTGGGATAATAATAATGGGAATGATTATTTTATTGAAAGAGGTAAAGATTCATATTATTCACCTATCGTATTATCTAAAAGTGTTTTAACATTAGATAATATTTGGTGTCTTAGTGGAAATAAACATTCATTAAACATATGTTTAAAGAATCTAGGCTATGATAAAACCGTAAAAGTACGATATTCTAATGATAACTGGCAAAGTTATAAAGAGAGTTTAGCTTCTTATAAAAATACAAATGCTAATGGCATTGAAAATTGGACAACTATAATTGATGTAGAAGGAGATTTTGAATTCTGTATTGGTTACGCTGTTAATGGTGTTACCTATTGGGACAATAATTTCGAACTAAATTATAGATTATATAATATCAATTAAATCTAATGTACTATTTTTATATTGTATAACATTATTATTTATTAAAATCAAATGAATTGTATACTCATTTCATTGATTTATATGTATAGGAATACTAGTAGTGAATAAATTATCAAGTTATTGACATATAATTTATTCACTACTTTTCTTTAATATTATAATATTTTATTATTAAATAATATTCTATACATTATTTGACATGGATTTATAATACTATTATAATATATTTTACAAAAAAATATAAAGGAGGAATTATTATGAAAAGAAAGTATTTTAGAAATTTAGTAACTTTTATGATTTGTTTTGTTTTAGCACTTAACATTAGTTGTTTTAGTATTTCAGCTCAAACAACATTAGCTGAGACAACAAATGTACAACTGTATTCCGCAAAAATATTACCAACATACGGTAATATCGGTAACATGGTAGGTTATTATTCAACTGGTAAAATCTATATCAAGGATTTAGGCGCTAACAAAAATGTGACAATACACTATACATATGACGATACCAACTGGTTGGATCAGCCTGCTTCTTATCAAAAAACATTAGAGGACGGATCTGAAGTATGGACTTTCAAAACACCTGAACAATCTTATACACCAACACATCAAGTTGAATATAATTGTAAATTTGCTGTAAAATATGAGGTTGATGGTAATACATACTGGGATAATAATAATGGAGACAATTATTTTCTTCAAGATACTACTATGATTTACGATGCTCCTTTTGTATTATCCAAAAGTGTTGTTATGTTAGACAAGGATATATCTACTCCACATTCTTTATGGGGCTTCATTTTCTTAAAAAATTTAGCTTACGACAAGAAAGTTATAGTACGTTATACTACAGATAATTGGGCGACTTATCATGATCTTAACGCTCATTATAACTGGAAATATGATAATGATATAGAATTATGGTCATTTGATACTATGCATGATAATAGTCCTTTCCCTGTTAATTCTAGTGGAGAATATGCTATCGGTTATACTGTTGATGGTGTAACTTATTGGGATAATAACTTTGGCGATAATTATAGTTTTTCACCATCACCAGATTCTTCTAACTAATATGATGGAATATTATTGTTCATAATTATTTTTAACATTATTTAATAACTTCTTATGTTGATACATATATTAATCTGAAAGAGAAATTATATATTTTTAAAAAATAGGAGGATTTATTAATGAAGAAAAAATTATTTAGAAATCTAGTAGCTTTTATTTTTTGTTTTATGTTAATTCTCAATATCAACGGTTCTAGTATTCTAGCTCAAACTCCAAATGTAGAACTTTATTCTGCAAAAATGGAAACGACCTATGCTGATACTGGTCGCATGACAGGTTACTACGCAAGTGGATACATATATGTTAAAAACTTGAATATCAACAAAAATGTTACAATACACTATACATATGATGGCTATAATTGGTATGATCAATCTGCATCCTACTATAAGACATTATCAGATGGATCAGAGGTATGGTCTTTCACTACACCACATGAATCATACACACCAGCTCATCAATACACATACAATTGTAGATTTGCCATAAAATACGAAGTTAATGGTAACACCTATTGGGATAATAATAACGGAAATGATTATTTTCTTCAATGCAGCAGCACAAGTTTTAACTCACCATATGCACTATCCAAGAGTGTTGTTATGTTAGATAAAACAGGTCGTTCTTATAATTCTATCTATGGTTCTATTTTTATGAAAAACCTGGCTTATGATAAGGTAGTAAAAGTGCGTTATACTACAGACAATTGGCAAACTTATCATGATGTTGATGCTTCATATAATTGTAATCTAGGTAATAATGTAGAATTATGGTTATTCAATACAATCAATGACGGAAGTACTATTCCTTGGAGTTGTGGTGGAGAATATGCTGTGAGTTATACAGTAAATGGTGTAACTTATTGGGATAATAATTTTGGTGATAATTACAGTTTCTCACCTACACAGGACCCTAATCTTCCCTAATGATTATCATTAGCTAGTACTCACAAGTAATAAGTTCGTTTATGCTAATAAATCTTAATATCTAAAATATGCATTAAGGGGCAGTCTCCTAATATATTTTTTCACTGTCTAGTTTACCGATAAACCAAAATATCGACTCTAGTAAGTATCACAGTGAAATATATTAGGAGGCTGTCCCTTAGTTATTTCCTTAATCACCTTTCAAAACAATTTATTATACCTTCTTATGAATTTTTATTCACTTATATTTTTAAATTAACTAATAATTTAATTTATTTTTATTGGTTATTTATAATATCTTACAATTTTATTTCCAAAAACTACTTATCTTATACTATTATTTGATATTGTATACAATATATCTTATATATAAATTAATATTTCGTTATATTCTAACAATATTTTAAACAAAATAAATATTCAGTTTATTGTTTGACATATATAAATTATCGTAATATAATGTATTTTATAAAAAATAAAGGAGGAATTTAAATGAAAAGAAAGTATTTTAGAAACTCAGTAACTTTAATGATTTGTTTTATTTTGACCCTTAGTGTAAATAGCTTTAGTATTTTAGCACAGACGCCTAATGTAGAGCTGTATTCTGCTAAGATAATGCAAAAAGGATTTAACAGTGATTATACTGCAAAAGGTTATATACATGTTAAAAACTTGAACTATGATAAAAACGTTACTTTACATTATACATATGATGGCACTACTTGGCTTGAGCAAAAAGCTGAATATTTAAAGAATCTATCACCAGAAGATGAAGTTTGGTCTTTTGATATAAATATACCAAAGGATAAATCTAATAATTGTACATTTGCAATAAAATATGAAGTTGATGGTAATACATATTGGGACAATAACAATGGAGAAAACTATTATGTTGAATATAGTTACTCAGATAGCAATACTCCTTATGCATTATCAAAAAGCATAGTTATGTTAGATACTGGTAGACATAATTATCGTTATGGAGTACAAGGATTCATGTTCTTGAAAGATCTGGATTATGCTAAAGATGTAAAAGTCTTCTATACAAAAGACGGTTGGAAAACACAAAAATCTGTGGATGCCACTTACAGAAAAGATGTTGGCAACAATATAGAATCATGGGAATTCTTCATACCATGTTATTACTATGAAGAAGGAGAATATGCTATAAGCTATACTGTTAATGGTCAAACTTATTGGGATAACAATTTTGGTGACAACTACAGCCTTACAGGATTCTATGAATAAAAATAACTGTTAATCTATAAACTCAAGGAGGAATTCTAATGAAAAAGAAATGTTTTAGAAATTTAGTAACTTTTGTAATTTGTTTTGTATTAATGCTCAATGTCAGTGGATTAAGTATCTCAGCACAGACAACTCCTAATATACAACTGTATTCAGCAAAATTGGTAACAACAACTGTTGGTCAATGTGGCAGCCAATTAGATTATTATGCAACTGGATATATCAATGTCAAAAACTTAAGTGCTGATAAAAATATTACAGTACATTATACTTATGACGGTTCCAACTGGTTAGACCAATCTGCATCTTATCTCAAAACATTAAAAGACGGCTCTGAAGTATGGAGCTTTTCAACACCTCATAAAATTTATGCCCCTCAACATCATACCTACCATAATTGTAGATTTGCTCTAAAATATGAGGTTAATGGTAATACATATTGGGATAATAACAATGGAGATAATTATCTACTTCAAGAAACTACAATGATCTATAATGCACCTTGCACTTTATCAAAAAGTGTTGTTTTATTAAATGAATGTAACCGTAATGATAATTTCTTAAGTGGTTCCATTTACTTAAAAAATCTAGGCTATGACAAAAACGTAAAAGTACGATACACTCTAGATAATTGGAAAACTTATAGTGAAGTTGATGCTAGCTATACTCGTTCTTACGATAATAATACAGAATTATGGTCATTTTATACTGGTGGAAACAACTATCAGTGGGATAATGATTGTGAGTTTGCAATAAGCTATACTGTTAATGGTGTAACTTATTGGGATAATAATTTTGGTTCAAATTATAGTTTCCCAAAATAGAATTACTAACGTAATTAATACCCATTTCCAATATTAATATGAATTTATATATTATACATTTAACTAAGAGTTTTGTTTAGAAGCAAAGCCCTTAGTTTTTTTCTTGACAATTATAGATACATGCTTTATAGTAGTTCTATAAAGGAATACTAATGAGGTGAAAGATATGAATTTGATTGATGCATTAAAAAGCATTGGCTTTACTCAGCAGGAATCAATTATATACATTACCTTGTGTAAGCATGGAGAATTATCTGGCTACGAAGCAGCAAAAATATCTGGTATATCACGTTCTAATGCCTACGCTGCACTATCAAGTCTAGTTGACAAAGGTAGTGCTCATATAATAGAAGGTACTTCTGCAAAATACATTGCTATCTCTAAAGACGAACTGATTATGAATGCTACAAGAGATTTTGATGAAAATATACAAGTTATTAGAGATAACTTAGAATTCAACCTAGTTACTAATAATCCATATATTACTATTGTAGACACTAAAAATATAATTAATAAAATAAAAAATATGATTACTCAGTCTAAGTTCAGATTATATTTTTGTGCTGATAAAAAAATTCTGGATATATTTTCAGATGAGATAATAGAAGCTTATAATAATGATAAGAAAATAGTGATCCTATCACCAGAAGTTCCAAAGTTCAATCATAACAAATTTTATAAATCATTTAACTATGAATCTTTTAAGCTTATTATAGATACTGAAGAAGTCATTACAGGAACATTGAATCAAGCACTCTACTCTCGTAATACTACTTTAGTGCGACTTATTAGAGAAGCAATAATTAATGAAATTCATTTAATAGATATAAAAAACAATATATCTGATTAAAAAATAATTAAACTAGATTATTACAATATATTTCTTAGAAAGGAGCAACAGGTATGCTAACAACATATAACAAAGTATCAGATGAAACTAATTTTTTTGGTAATACTACCCCAGTGGAATTAATAAAAGAATATGGTAGTCCACTATATGTGTATAATGAAAATGTAATGAGAGAAAGATGTAGAGAGCTGAAAAATCTTATAACATATCCTAATTTCTCTGTAAATTATTCTGTAAAAGCTAATGGCAATCTAACTTTATTACAAATTGCTCGTGAAGAAGGTCTTAACGCTGACGCAATGTCCCCAGGGGAAATCTTTGTTGAATTAAAAGCTGGATTCAAGCCAGAACAGATATTGTACATTAGTAATAATGTATCAAAAGAAGAAATGCAATTTGCAATAGATAGGGATATTCTAGTAAGTGTCGATTCAGTTTCACAACTAGAATCATACGGTCAAATAAATGAAGGCGGAAGAGTATGTATAAGATTCAATTCTGGTGTCGGTGCAGGACATCATGAAAAAGTTATTACAGGTGGAAAGAAAACCAAGTTCGGTGTAGACCCTAATTTCATCCCAGAAGTAAAAGAGATTATATCCAAATATAAACTTAACCTAGTAGGTATTAATCAGCATATCGGTTCATTATTCATGGAAGGTGACAAATATGTCGAGGGTGTTAAATCTGTTTTGGACATAGCTGAAAAATTTGATAATCTTGAATTTGTAGATTTGGGTGGTGGATTCGGTATCCCTTACCAAAAACTAGCTGGTCAAAAGAGATTAGATCTACAAGACTTAGGTAAAAAGTTAGACAAAGTATTCTTTGATTTTGCTGATAAGTATGGCAAACAAATAACTTTCAAAGTAGAACCTGGACGTTATATTGCTGCTGAATGTGGTAATCTATTGGGTACAGTTTATTCTATCAAAAATAATTATGGAATGAAGTATGTAGGGACAGACTTAGGATTCAATGTACTTAAAAGACCAGTTATGTATGATTCTCACCACGACATAGAGATATTCAGAGAATCCAATGTCCCATCAACAAAATCAGAAACAGTAAACATTGTGGGTAATATCTGCGAAAGTGGAGATATCATAGCTAAACAACGTGAACTACCTGAGATTTTTGAAGGCGATATAATTAATGTTTTAGATGCAGGAGCTTATGGATATTGCATGGCATCCAACTACAACAATAGACTTCGTCCTGCTGAGGTACTTATAACTTCAGAGGGTAATGCAAAGCTAATCCGTCGCAGAGATACTTTTGAAGATCTAGTGAGAAACTTTGAATAAAATATTATAATAATAAAAGCTGTAAACTCCATATGATATGAGTTACAGCTTTTTTTGATTCCTTCTCGTTGTTATATCTATATTTATAAAGTTTCGCCCTTTTTAATTTCATGTTCCACGATTATTGATTGAAAATCACACTCTGAATCTTCAAGTTGATTCACTAACAGTTCCAAACTTTTCTGTCCGATAATGTAACCTGGTTGATTAATAGTTGTAATCTTAGGTGTTATAATCTCTGAAACAAAAGTACCATCAAAACAAATTAATTTTACGTCTTCTCCAATTTTAAAATCTTTCTGTTTTAGATATTGTATTACCCCTGCAGCCTTTAAATCTGAATTAACAAGTATACCATCAAATTTTATATTGCTGTCATGGATCTTCTTCATAGATTCATACCCTGATTCTATAGAGTTGGGACCATATATCACATGTTCGGCTGAACTTGTAATATCATATTCATCTAAGCACTTCTGAAAACCCAATTTCCTCTTTTCACTGGAAATTGATTTCTTACGTCCTGCAAGATAACATAGATTCTTACATCCTGATTCTATAAGTTTCTTTGTAGCTTCATATGAAGCTAATAGATTATTTATGCAGACATAGGAAATATCCATTCCTTCAATATATTCATTACAAAGCACGATATTTTTCTTATCTTTTATGTTTATCAATTGTGATTTATCAATACTTGATGAAACGAATATGGCACCATCTATTTGATTGGTCTTAAGCAAATCCAAGAAAATCTCCATTGAATTACGTTTATGCTCCACAGTTCCAATAATAACCTCGTACTTAGTATTGTATACCTTTTCATTAATTCCACGTATAATCTCAGCAAAATATGGATTCTCCACAGTTGGAATCAATACTAGTAAAGTATAGCTCTTTTTAGTTCTCAGATTCTTAGCTAATCTATCTGGTTTAAAGCCATATTTGTTAACAATCTCTAGGACATGTTGTCTAGTAGACTCCTTAACATTTGGGTTATTGTTTATTACTCTTGATATTGTTGCTGTGGATACACCAGCGAGTTTTGCAATTTCTTTGACATTTTTCTTTTCCATAAATCACCAAAACCTTTTATTTTCATTTATATATCCAGTATACCATTTTCCACTATTTTTCACAATTCTCTCTTGAGTATCTCTATTCACATAGACTATACCATATTTTCCAACATATCCATTTTCCCATTCAAAATTATCAAATAGTGTCCACAGATAGTACCCTTTAATAGGAAATCCATCATGAATTAATTCCTTGATCGTATTAAAATGACAGTCCAAGAATTCTATTCTTTTTTCATCATTCAATATATCTTCAACTTTATCGCCTCTATAATCAGCACCATTTTCAGTTATATATATATCCAATTGGGGATCGTATTTTCTTATGAATCCTAGAGCTTCTTTTAATCCATTAGGGTATATCTCACGAAAATCATCTGTTGAATCATTACTTCCATCTATATATTCAACATTAAATAAACACTCTTCATTATATCTAACAATCTTTCTAGTATAATAATTTACACCGATAAAATCCAATCTCTCAGATATAACCTTCATATCCTCTGCTTGCATCAATTCATTGAAATCCATATTATATTCTTTTTCAAGAAAGGTCCTGGACATTTTTGGATAAGTACCCATGAATACTGCATCCAAGAACCATTTATTTCTGAATTCATCTTCCAATTGTCTAACATCTTCATCTTCTTCACTTAGACAATGTACAGGCATCAAATTTAATATTATACCTATTTTACCCTCAATATTCAATTCTCTGAACTTACCTACAGCTTTACCATGTGCAAGCAAAACATTATGTATTACTTTAAATGCAGATGGTATATCTTGTTTTCCAGGTGCCCTTTTCCCAGTAACATAACCACCATATGCAATAGAATAAGGTTGATTGAATGTAGTCCAGTGTTTAACATATTTACCCAAACGAATAAATACTGTTTCAGCATATTTTTCAAATGCCTCTACACATTCTCTATTCAACCATCCACCTTGCTCATACAGATAATAAGGTAAATCCCAATGATGTAGACATACCAAAGGTTCAATTCCTTTTTGAATCATATACTTAATTAAATCAATATAGAACTCTATACCCTTTTCATTTATCTCATAGGAATTGTTAGGGAATATTCTTGTCCACGCAATACTGAATCTATAATATTTGATACCTAGATTTGCAATCAGGTCAATATCATCCTTGTATAATTCATAATGATTACACGCGACTTTTCCGTCACTTCCATCAACAATGTTATCTTTGTTTTCTGTAAAAACGTCCCAAATAGACTGACCTTTACCATCTTCTTGGTATCCTCCTTCTATTTGGTAAGCAGACGTTGATATTCCCCACTTAAAATCATCTGTCATTTCACTTATCATTTTATATCACCTCTACTTTTTCAATGTTTCTAACCTTTCACTGCTCCCCCAGTCAGACTCTTAACAAATTTATCTTGTAAAATAAGGAAAATTGAAATAACTGGAATAGTAGCAGTAAAAATTGCTGCTAACAAAGCTGGTACATTAACAGAGAATTCTCCATAGAACTGTTGCAATCCTAAAGGAATGGTGTATTTCTCTACATCATTCAATAATACTAATGAAAAGATGAATTCATTCCAGATCTTAACTCCAGTATAAATTACGATAGTAGATATTGCAGGTTTCAAAAGTGGAAAAAAGATTCCCCAGAATGTTTGATATTCACTGGCTCCATCCATCTTGGCTGCTTCTACTAATTCATTAGGTATATCTCTCATGAATTGACTAACAATAAATATTGAAATAGGTAAAGAAAAAGCAATCAAAGGTAAAGCCACTCCAATTAATCTATTATATATATAAATATTCTTTTCTAGGTTAAAAATAGGGATTAATGTTGCATGAACTGGTATCATCATACCCGCTATAAACAAAAGGCTCAAAATCTTATTGAACTTAAAGTCCAACTTGACTAATGCATAGCTAGCCATAGTTGCTAATAATACAGTGACTATTACACTGAAAAAAGTAATCAATAAGCTGTTTTTAAAGAAAACATGAAACCCCATATCAATAACGTACTTATAATTTTCTAAACTAAGTGCACTAAAAAGTTTTACAGGTTCTGTAAAATAATCATTCAGTGGCTTCAATGAAGTACTAACTACATACAAAAGAGGATAGCCCATAACTATTGCTAGCAAGAATGCTATACTATTATTTAATAATTTATTAATAGTTTTCATACCTACGCTTGCCCCCTTCTTCTATTAAATGTTTTAACAAATACACTTACCAACAAAGTAATTAAAAACATTACAAATGCTATTGAACTTGCATAACCCATTTTATAATTTACAAATGCTTGTTTATACATATAAGTACCAACAAGTTCTGTTGACGTACCAGGTCCACCATTTGTCATGATATAGAAAATATCAAAGGATTTTAATGACCCTACAATTGATAGAATGGATGAAGTAACCAATGTAGGCTTTATTGTAGGTAATGTTATCTTAAAGAATTGCTGAGTCTTGGAAGCACCATCAATATCTGCCGCTTCATAAAGAGATTTTGGTACCCCTACTAATGCAGCTCTTAAAATGACCATATAGAAAGGTGCATAAAACCATACGACAACGATAAGTACTGCAATAAGTGCTGTCTTAGGGTCAGCAAGCCAAGTAATCTGCCAATTCTCGACTCCAATCCATTTTAATGCATTGTTCACTACTCCGAAATATGGGTCATAGAACAATGTCCATACTAAACCTACAGCCATTGTTGACAATAAATATGGCAAGAAATAAATGATACTCAATAATTTGTTTCTTACATTATTTTTAACAATCACCAATGCTAGTACTAATCCTAAAGGAATTTGAAATAGTACTGAAGTTATAATTACATATAAGTTATTCACAAGAGTTGCTTTAAATGAAGAATCTTGAAATAGATTTATATAATTAGTTAATCCAATAAATGTTTTATTAGCACTCAATCCTGACCAGTCAAAGAAACTATTAATGAATGTAGAAAATATGGGATATAAAATAAACGTAGAAAAAACTAAACATGTTGGTAACAAAAAAACAATAAAAAGAGTTATTTTGCTATTCTTGAATTTTTTCATATAGTCTCCTTTCAAACTTTTTGGTCGAGGATTGACCCCGACCATTTTATTATATACACTTTCAAATTTTAATTTCTAATCTAATAATTTCTTTGCTAATTCCTCAACTTCATCTGCTGCTTCTTGAGGAGTCTTCATAAAACCAAATACCTCTTGTGTTGTTTCCAAATGTTTTTGTGCCAATTCTGGTACTAATGTCTGGTCATATACCATTTGTAGATTATTAGCATTATTCAACATATCCATTAATTGTTGAACAACAGGGTCTTCTGTTTTTATGTCTTTGATAGCTGTCTGTGATCCTGTTCTATTAGAATACTCTGTAGCAGTTTCTACACTTGTTAATTCGTTTATTAGTTCTAATGCTAAATCAGGATGCTCACAACCTGAAGATATTGACCAAACTGGTGCAGCAATACCTACTAGGTTATTCTCGTCACCTTTTCCATTTGGCATAGTTGGGAATGGAAACATTCCTACTTTTTCTTCATAATCTGGTGCTTCTTTTCTAACTAAATTAATGAATGTATTAGAAAGCAACATCATAGCCGCTCTATCAGTATAGAGTAATTGTCTAGCTGTACCTGCATCATATGGTAATCCATTATATCCATCATTAAAAGCTTTTGCATCAACTAAGTCCTGAATATATTCACCTGCTTCAACAAATGGTTGGCTATTGAAACTACCTCCATCACGTTTGAAAGCTTTATCAAAAGCTTCTTCTCCACCTAAACGATCTACTAGATACATGTACCAGAAAGAACCTGGCCACTTAGGCTGATTAGCAAGTACAAAAGGAATAACTTCGTTTTCTCTCAAAGTACTCATAACACTTTTCAACTCTTCATAAGTTTTAGGTACTTGTAGATTATGTTTTTCAAAAATCTCTTTGTTATAGAATACAACTCCAATATCAATACCTAATGGTGCTCCAAAAACTTTGTCATCATTAACACAATTTACCATGGCTAAATCTTTGAAACGACTTGTGTCAAGTTTATCAGTAATTTCCAACACGTGACCTTCATCGGCAAATCTTTTAAGCCATCCTCCGCCCCAAGTAAAGAAAACATCAGGTGCATCATTTCCAGATAAAGCTATTGGTAGCTTCTGCTTATAAGCAGAACTTCTTGCTTGAAAAGTTTTAACTGTTACATTAGGGTATTTATTTTCAAAACGTGCAACTGCCTCTTTATAGATTTCTTCTTTTACTCCTACATCTTTATACCAAAAAGATAGTGTAATTTCTTCGTCCTGGTTATCATTAGTTTCAACTTGCCCATTTGATTCATTATCTGAATTGCTTTGTTCTTCTTTCTTATTATCAGTATTGCCACATCCTGCTAATGATGAAACCAAAAGAGTTACAATTGATAATACTATTAGAAATTTTTTCATTTCAAAACCCTCCTAATTGATGTTTTTATTATTATGTCTTTGTAATCGATTACAAGATTAGATAAAAATATAAAACTTGAAAAAAATTTATGTCTTGCATTTTTGTAATCGATTACAAGTTTTTTGGTACATATTTAATACCTGATTTCATTATAATAGGCATTTGAATTTTTGTCAAATGTTTTTTTATTTATTATGATTGATTTATGATAAAAAAATATTGACTACATGTGCTAATGTCACAAAACCTCTACTTCAATACACATTTTTTCCTTTTTTTCACACATAAAAATATTTATTTTCTCATGTATTATGTGATATATTATTTATAGTACATTTTATAAAAAAGTAATGTTTTCTAAGTATTGATATCATACTAAGAAAACTTTTATGATTTATAAATATATCTTGAAAAGGAGGTTTCATTATGCTCTTACTAGAAGAAAGTATTAAAATCGATAAATTATATACCTTTTTTTACTTTGAATTTGCTAAAAACTATGTTTTTCGAGGAGAGAGACATGATTTTTGGGAAGCTGTTTATGTAGATAAAGGCGTACTGGAAGTTATGGCAGATACAAGACATTATGTTCTTAACAATGGTCAAATGATCTTTCATAAACCTAATGAATTCCACTCTCTATGGGCTAATGGTGAAATAGCTCCTAATGTTATTGTTTTCTCCTTTGGTTGTCATTCAGAAGCTATGAAGTTTTTTGAGAATAAAATCATCAAGCTGGATGTTGAACAAAAAAGTATATTGCAAAATTTTATTAGAGAAGCTAGAAGATGTCTGCAAGATCAACAATTGAAAGCTGATTCTCCATTTGGCTCTAATCAGTTATTGAAACTATATATGGAGCAATTTTTCATTCACTGCATACGTAATCAAAATGTCCAGAAATTAAAAGAATCCATTGTAACGAAAAAAAGGATGGAAAAAGATATAGCTGTAACTATAGAAGATTTCCTAAAAGAAAAAGTAAATGATAATATTTGTCTAAAAGATATCGTTTCACATATGAGTTTAAGTGCTACATATCTAAAGGAATTATTTAAAAAGAACTACTCTGTTTCCATTATGAAATATTATCGTACATTAAGGATTGAGAATGCTAAACAGCTTATAAGAGAATCCTCATTGACCTTTACTGAAATAGCGGAACAGATGAATTATACTTCCATCCACTATTTTTCCAAACAATTCAAGGATTGTGTAGGTATGACACCAACTGAATACGCTAAATCATTAGTTCATTTCTAGTATTATATATAAGATATCCAAGAGGGTATCTTTTTTTATTAACCAATATTCTCTAGATATATTTTCTAAGTCCAAATTGATAAAATTCATGACTGAATTAATAAAGACTCATAAGAAACTAAAGATTATAATACAAAATAAGAACTGATAAATTATTGCTAGATACTTAGCAACTATCCATATGTTTAGTCATTATAAAGTTGAAAAGGAGAGGATTATTAATGAAACCAGTAACAGCAATACTTATTGGAGCAGGTGACAGGGGAAAAGACGCTCTTGCTTCATATGCATTGAAACATCCAGAAGAAATAAAATTCGTTGCAGTAGCAGAACCTGATGATAAGAAACGTGAACAATTCATCAAAGCACATGATATACCAATGGAAATGGCTTTTACTACATGGGAAGATCTTCTTGCAAAACCTAAGTTAGCTGATGCAGCATTGATCTGTACACTAGATAACATTCACTATGAACCTGCAAAATTAGCCCTTGAAAAAGATTATCATATCTTACTGGAAAAACCATTATCAAACAATGTAAAAGAATGTGTCCTATTAGGAGAGCTTGCTAAGAAATATTCTCATAAAGTTTTCTCTGTATGCCATGTTCTACGCTTCACAAAATTTTTCTCCAAGCTTAAGGAATTACTTGATTCAAAAGTCATTGGTGATATTGTAACTATCAATCATAATGAATATGTTGGACGTATTCACCAGTCCCATAGTTTTGTTAGAGGTAATTGGGGTAATTCAAAACGAGAAAGCCCTATGATTCTTCAAAAATGTTGTCATGATATGGATATTCTATTATGGCTGGTAGGTAATAATTGCAAAAAAATATCCTCTTTCGGTTCTCTTGATTATTTCAAAGAGAAAAGTGCACCTGAAGGTTCACCTGACCGTTGTATAGAAGGATGTCCAGCAGGGGATACATGCCCTTACAATGCAGTAAAGATATACCTTGGCGACAATGTAGAATGGCCTACATCAGTCATAAGTGCAGATACTAGCTATGAAGCTCGTAAGAAAGCTTTAGAAGAGGGTCCTTACGGACGATGCGTATTCAAATGTGATAATGATGTAGTAGACCATCAAGTAGTTAATATGATATTTGATAATAATGTAACTGCTCACTTGACTATGACTGCATTTTGTAAAGATGGTGGACGTCATATAAAAATAATGGGTACTCATGGTGAAATAACAGGTGATTTTGATTATGATAAAATTGAAATCAGACACTTCCCTTCTGAAGAAATAGAAACCATCAATATAGAAAAAGATGCAGGTGGTCACGGTGGCGGAGACCTAGGTATAATGGAAGATTTCGTAAAACTTGTAGAAGCCGATGGAAAATTAAAAGGTAAAACTGAAGCAAGTATATCTGTCCAAAGTCATGTGATGGCTTTTGCAGCAGAAGAATCAAGACTTACTGACAAAGTCATCACAATAGATGAATTCACTCAACAAGTCCTAAAATCATAATTTCAAAAGACATTATTATTATGTTGAACCTAGATACATTTAAAAAGCTGTAAGTCCATCTAATATATGGATTTACAGCTTTTATATAAAGTATTAATTGGTTGGCATTATTAATCTATAGTCATTAATCTATAATTCAAGAACTAGCATATTCTCATATATGATATTATTTTCTTGTTTTTTATCTGTATTATTTATAGGGCTCAATTTTCCATGGTTGATGATAGGTATACCACTTAAAACTGATGTATCAGCTTTTAATAATCCTTTATTGGTAATACTTTTAATCTTATCTTTTGCTGTTTCCAAAGTTACTGATTCGTCAATTACTAGTTTCCCATTATTATCTATGGCTACTTTACCTTCTAATCCTAGTAGATAATTTTTGTCAATGACCAGTTTTCCATTATTGTGTATATCATTATTGTTCATTATCCTCACATTGCTATTATTACATAATTCTTTAACTGTCTGGGATAATTCTTCATCACAGAAAACTTTATCTGAGTAAATGGATGTAATATGTTTCCTTAATTCTTCTGGTGCAACATCTTTGATTACTAGTTTGCCATCCACCACTAAAGATTCTCCATCATAGAATTTTATAGTAGCTGAATTAATTTCAACTGTACCTTCTTTGAATACACTATTATCTGGTACAATAGTAAGCTCTACTTCTTCAAGATTATCAATAGTTTTTCTTAATATTCTTAGATTTCCTTTAGTTATAACCAATTCATCAAGAATCTGAATATGCTCAATACTTTCATTGAAACTATCTTCATCTATCTTATCTATTGCTACTAGTTTTTCTATTGTCAACTTAGCATTAACTTGTTTTACTATAAATGTTTCATTAAGTAGAACTGTATCATCTATAAAACGATAACCTTCTTTTAGAGCTATAGTCAATCCATTAATCTTGGATTTGATGCTTACAACGGATTTTAATGATTCTGGACAAATAACCAAACCATTAACTGTCATAGAATGTATTTTTTCCTTGAAAAGTTCTTTAGGCATTTCTTTAATCTCACAAACACCATTTACTAGAACAAAAAGTTTATTATCAACTTCTTCTAATAGAGCCTCATCAATAACAGCTTTACCATTTTCTGTCATATAGTCTATACTCTCATTCTCATCAATCTTAACCATACTGCCTATGTTAATTTTTTTTATGCTACTAATTAGTGAAGCTGTTGTATCACTATAAATAAGACTTCCTATATTCTCTAATTCTGTAATGTTACTAAGTGACTTCTCAGTTGCCTTTCTTGCATCTAATAAACAAATATTTACGACTTTACCCATTTACATAACCTCCATCTCTTAATTTGTTAATAGCTAAACTCAATCTATTACGTACTGTAGAAGGTGATACCTTCTGTAATTCACCTATTTGTCTGCTATTAAGACCATCAATATATTTCAACTTGATCAATTCTTTTAGATACTCAGGTAATATATCAATCATATCATTAAAGTATATATCTGTTTCCATATTTATCTCCCTAGTTATAATACTCTCATCTTCACAAAAAACTATTTTCTTGTTTTTCCTGAAATTATCTATGAAAGTATTTTTGATAACCCTGAAAAACCAGCCTTTTATCTCATAATCATTCATGTTATCAAACATTTCTTCTCGTTCAAGTGCTTTAACATAAGCATCTTGGACAATATCAAAAGCGTCTTCTTTTCTTTTGACAAGGCTCTTTGCATATCTAATGAATTCCTTATGATATTGTTCATATACATTATAAATCATATAATTTCAACTCCTGAGTAAATCTATGTTAATTGTGTGCTAGCACCTCTTACATCTATACAACGAATAACTCCTTGGAAGTGTCCTAATAAAATAAATATTTTTATAATTTTATTTTCATCATTAATAATATATGTTATTTCATTATACCATTCATGACAATATGGTATATAATAATAAATGTATTTTATTTAATAATTATTGGACACTTTTTTATCTATTTACGTTATATATATGTAAGTCAATAAATAGAAAAGGATGGTTATATGATGTTAAAAGAAGATAGCATATTCAGAAATAAGAATTTCGTATTATTATGGTTAGGACAATTAGTTTCAGTTTTAGGCAGTAATTTTCATTCACTGGCAGTTATGTGGTATGTACTTGAAATTACTGGCTCTCCCGGAAAAGCAGGTATTACAATGGTATTTACTGTAGCACCAAAAGTGTTATTAAGTCCATTCACCGGTCCATTAGCTGATAGAGCAGATAGGAAAAAAATAATTGTCATATCCGATTTGATCAATGGATTACTTGTAGGGATAATTGCCATACTGTGCTACTCTGGCAATCTGGAATTATGGACTTTATATATGATATCTGCTTTTATGTCAGCGACTAGCGCGTTCTTTTCCCCTGCTATAGGAGCATCTATTCCATCTATTGTAAAAAAAGAACACTTGGTCAAGGCTAATTCACTATCACAAATATTAAGATATAGTTCTTCCATACTTGGTCCTGCTTTAGGTGGTGTATTAGTTATTCTTATAGGAATTCCAGGATTATTTTTACTTAATAGTATTTCATTCCTGTTATCTAGTTTTTCTGAGAGTTTTATAAAAATCCCTCGCCTGGATATGTCTGAGGTACAAGAATCAACATTACTAAGCGATTTCCAAGAAGGCATAAGTTATACAATAAAAAATAAAGACCTACTCCATGTGATTATCGTTGGAGGTGTAATCATAAACTTTTTATTCGCACCTTTGTCATTGATTATCGCTGTAGTTGCAAAAAAAGATCTTAATTCTGGCAGTGACGTATATGGTACACTTCTAGCTGCTATGTCTGTTGGTGGACTAATGATGTCTTTCATAATACCCAAGATAAGTAAGAAGATAGGTAATTATAAACTAATGTTCATAGGATTGACATGTGAAGGATTATTTTTGATACCATTTGCATTCATAAGTAATATATATACTGGTATAATATCTCTGCTCCTGTTAGGATGTTCTTTTGGAATTGTCAATGTTTCATTAGGTACAGTGGTCCAGACTTTAGTTCCTAATAATATTCTTGGTAGAGTATCAAGTGTTATGGGAATATTATGTTCAGTCACAGTCCCATTAGGATATTATCTTGGAGGTATTGCCTTAGAACATTATGAAACAGGTCATATTTGTATTTTTATAGGTGTCATAACAGCGATATCGGGACTAAGTACTATTCGTATAATAAGAAACGATATGATAGATGACGAAGATGATGATTCTAGAATATGTAAAGCAAGTTAAAGGGGTATGACCAGACAGCCATCCCCTTTTTTTATATCATATATTTACATACACATTACCTTAGATTTGATCAGGTATATAACCTTTGAATTGTGCTTTATACAATTTTTCATATATACCTTCACTGGCAAGCAGTTGTTCATGGGTACCTTTTTCTTTGATACCTTCTTCAGTTATAACCACAATCTCATCAGCATTCTTTATTGTAGATAATCTATGTGCAATAACGAGAGATGTTCTTCCTTTTGACAGTTTTTCAAGTGCACGTTGGATTTTTATCTCTGTTTCGTTATCAAGAGCTGACGTTGCTTCATCCAATATTAGTATAGGAGGATTCTTGAGGAATACTCTAGCTATACTTATTCTTTGTTTTTGTCCTCCTGATAGTCTTATACCTCTTTCTCCTACATTAGTATCATAACCATCTGGAAGTCCCATGATGAAGTCATGTATCTCAGCATTTTTAGCAGCTTCAATAAGTCTCTCTTCTGAAGCACTTATATCTCCATACATGATATTATCTTTGATAGTTCCAGCAAACAGAAATACATCTTGAGATACTAAGCCTATATTACTTCTTAGTGACTTTACTTTGATATCTTTTATATTCTTACCATCAATAGTAATCATTCCTTCATCTACCTCATAGAATCGTGGAATCAAGTGGCATAACGTTGTCTTACCTCCGCCTGAAGGACCTACCAACGCCAATGTCCTACCTGCATTGATATTAAGATTTATATTGTTAAGCACTTTTTCATGGTCATTATAGGAAAAGGTTACGTTATTGAAATCTATATTACCTGTAACATTCTTTAAATCTACAGCACCCAACTTGTCTTTTATCAATGGTTCTATTTCCATTAGTTCAGTAAATCTTTCAAATCCAGTCATACCAGATTCAAACTGCTGAACAAAGTTGGATAACCTTCTGATAGGCTGTAAAAATGCATTAACATACATTATGAAGGCTAATAAATCCATTATATCCATAGTTCCCTTCATGATAAGGAAACCTCCGAACCCTATAACTACCAGATTAAGAATCTTAGTTATGAATCCCATACCTACACTGAATATAGCCATATTTTTATAAGCGACGTCTTTGGAAGCTCTAAATTCTTTATTACCGAAAGTGAATTTTTCCATCTCATGTTCTTCATTAGCAAATGATTTGGACACTCTTATTCCTGAAATACTACTTTCTAATTGAGCATTCACATTAGCAATCTTTTTCTTGACATTCTTGAATCCTCTTGACATTTTTGTTCTTTGCTTAATAGCAAACCATACAAGGAAAGGAATGAATATGTATACGGCAAGAGCTAATCTCCATTCCATGAATAACATGGCAAAAAAAGCTCCAATTAACATAATAAGTGATAAGAAAAGGTCTTCAGGTCCATGGTGCGCAAGCTCAGTTATCTCATTCAGATCATTAACCATTCTAGACATTATATGTCCGGTTCTTGTCTTATCATAGAATCTAAAAGATAATGATTGAAGATGTTTGAATAAGTCTCTTCTCATATCATATTCCATTCTTACACCTAGAATATGTCCCCAGAAATCCACGATATACTGAAAAACCGATCTTATCAAATAAAGTCCTAATAACATTAATATAAATAAGAAGAAGGTTCTAAACTGGTTCTTGGGTAGTAGGTCGTTCAATGCATACCTAGATAACATTGGAACTGATAAATCTATTGATGCTATCAAAAAAGCACATATCATGTCAATTATGAATAATTTTTTGTGTGGTTTATAGTAGCTAATAAATCTCTTCAACATCTTATTGTCTTTTTTCAAAGTATCACCTCTTACATCAAATTTACATAGCAGAATTTCTGCTAGAACTCATGTAGTTTTCTATTATAACACATCTATTATTCAGTATCAATTTTTATGAAAGTTTTATTAGAATATTAGCATATAATTTCTTATGATGTATTATATATTAAATGACTAGGTAACTTTTAGAAAAATAGTTGAAAGGACGTATTCTATTGAGTATATATTCTATTGTTTTAGTTGCACTAAGTCTTTCTATGGATGCTTTTGCAGTATCTATTACCCTGGGTATCGCAAGTGATAATGATTATAATCTGACTGCTGTAAAAGCAGGTTTGTCCTTTGGATTATTTCAGGGAGGGATGGCAGGAATAGGATGGGCTTTAGGTTGTTCACTTAGAAGAGTAATCGACCCTATAGACCACTGGATAGCATTTTTATTGTTATCTGCTATAGGTATCAATTTTATAAAAGAATCCAAGAATCCTTCATTGAATGCATTATCCATTGACAGCTTGAAGGTTTTACTGACTTTGTCTTTGGCAACAAGCATTGATGCTCTTGCAACTGGAGTTACTTTTTCATTGTTGAATGCAAATATACTGATAGCTGTATGTCTGATTGGACAAATTACATATTTTGCATCTGTAATGGGAGTATTTATCGGAAAGAGTCTTAGTAAAAGTACTAAACTGCAATCATGTGTCAATATTTTAGGAGGTATAATTCTTATTATGATAGGATTGAAAATTCTTATAACTCATCTTATAAATAGCTAATAAGGGACTGTATCATAATGTGGATATAGCCATAAGCTAAAAAAACTCATTACAATACAGTCCCTATTATATCACTTATATTTCAATAGTCTTCTTTCTACATCTAATCCAAGGGTTCCTCCTGGATTCATTATATTGTCAGGGTCAAAGTGTTTTTTTAGGGTTTTTATTATATCATAACAATTTTCCCCTATTGAGTGTTCCAACCAAGGACCAAATGATTTACCAATACCATGATGGTGACTGATAGCTGCTCCATATTTTACATAGTTATCAAGGATTCCTGCTTGGTATTCTACATATTCATCCATTTCCATCCTAGCTATGAATATGAAATACAAGTTAGCACCTTGTGGGTACACATGAGACATGTGAGTAAGACAGATAGTTTCTGGTCTTGCTTTACAATATTCTCTTAGCCCTCTATGAACTTCACTCATTGTATCCCATGTTACTGAACATTCCATTGTATCAATGACAATACCGAAATCTCCTAAGGCATCTCTCATATATGGGTCTCTAAATCTACCTTTTTCCCACTGCTTAGTTGGATATCCTGTCAAATACATGGCTCCATATTTTTTACATATCTTGTGAAGCTTTTTCTTCATATTCTTACAGAATCCGATTTCTCCATCAGTGAATCCTAGGAAAAGACATCGTTCCATTTGTTTGAAACCTTTTCTCTTCATGATGGAATCAAGCTTAGTTCCCTCGACATTATATAATTTTAACATTAGACTGGTTTCTTCTGGGTCTGATAATCTAAATACAGAAGGCATTCCGAATTCACCTTGAGTTATCTCTCTAGCAGCAGCTTGAGCGTTTTCCCAGCTTGGGAATATATAGCTGAATCTGATTCTATTTTCAGGCATGTATTTGAATACTCTCAATGTTACATGAGTGAGAACACCAAATGCTCCTTCACTACCAATCATAATCTGATCTATTGAAGGTCCTGTTGCCATTGCTGGATACTCTTCTGTTTTTATTATACCTACTGGTGTTGCATATTCTTGACATATAACGATATCTTCTATCTTTCCATAGTAGCTAGAGTTTTGACCAGCTCCTCTGGTTACAACCCAACCACCTACACCAGAATACTCAAAAGACTGTGGGAAATGTCCACAAGTATAACTTCCCTTAGCTCCTAAAGTGTCTTTTGCATTATTAAGTACTCTTTCTAATTCTGGTCCTTGCATTCCTGATTCTACTGTGATAGTTTGATTCTTTTCATTGAAAGATACAACCTTATTAAAATTAACAGCTAAATCAAGGCTGACTCCACCTTTCATAGCTTCCATACCTCTTGTTACAGTTGAACCTCCAGCTTTACAGTAGATTGGAATTTTTTCACTTGAACAGTAGCTGACTATATCTTCTATCTGTGATTTATTGCTTGGATATAAAACTATATCCGGTAAGTTTTCAACAATTTTATTCCTTAGTCTCATAAGGTCTATCATGGTATTTCCATAGGAAACCCTTAATCTTGTATATGTATCCAATTTGACATTATCATTTCCAACAATCTCTCTGAACTTTTGTATTTGTTCTTCTGATAGATTGACTGGAACCTCCATATCAACTTTATCTAATCCTTCACCTTGTTTTGTTTTAAAATATTCATCATCCAGTCCAAAAGTATCTTTTATAACTTTGTACAATCTTTCATTAGGGCATTTATATTCTGTAGGATTACCCCATTTTAGTATAGATCTGAAACTTCTTTCCGGTGGAGCTTCATGTTCCCATTCTGGCATGAATCCTTTATAATTTGACATCAAATTCCTCCTTTGGATATTAAGCTCTAAGCTGTAATATCATTCATATAGTTTCAAGTGATTGCATTCTAGTTTATTTTTGCATCTGTTTATATAAGGGTTTCAATTTGTTATATACCTTAGAATAAATGTTGTCGTATATATTCTTATATACTTGAACATTTGCAGGGTTTGGTAAAAATTCATCTTTTAGATGAACCATGTTCTTAACTGCTTCATCAAATGAATTGTATTCACCTTTTGATACATATCCTACAATGGCAGCACCTAATCCAGACGTCTCGTAAGTCTGAACCCTGTAAACAGGTTTATTAAATAAATCTGCTGTTATTTGACATATAGCATCACTCTGAGAACCCCCTCCAGATACCATAATCTTTTGTATATTTATCTTAGATTTTTTCTGTATATATTGTAAACCTTCAAATAATCCGAAACCTATACCTTCTATGATTGCCCTATATATATGTATTCTTGTATGATAATCATCAAAACCTATTATTGCTCCTTTACCTTCCGGTCTCTTGGCTCCTGCCCCCCAATAAGGCTGGAATACCAATCCATCACAACCTGGCGGTATATCATTCAATCTTTTATTAAGCAATTCTTCTGGAGCTATATTCAATTCTTTTGCTTGTGTGACTTCTTTTTGAGCAAACTCCTTCTTGAACCAAGAAATCATCCAATATCCTCTATATATTTGTATTTCTGGATTATAAGCTTTTGGTATCACCGCTGGGAATGGACAAATAAATCTCAGCGCTTCGTAATATTTTCTAGAAGTGGTTTGTATAGATGCGTTGGAACCTAATGAAATGCTGGCGGTATAGTTATCAAAACACCCGACACCTAATGTTTCACAGCCTTTGTCGGAACCTCCTGCTATAACTGGAATACCTTTTTTCAATCCAGTCTCATTAGTAGCTTCATCTACTACATAGCCAATTACACCTCCTGGTGCTACCAAGTCACACAGTTTTTCTCTTTCAATATGGAATATTTGACTTTTTTGACCTCGTTTACCTTCCCACCTAAAGTGTTTATAATTAAAAGGAATATGTCCAATCTGAGAAGCAATACTGTCTTTGAATTCATGGGTTAATTTATAGTTTAAGAATCCTGATATTTGTAAATATTTATGAGTTTTCTTCCAATTCTCTGGTTCATAATCTTGTATCCAATGAGCATTACAGTTAAGACTAAAATTCTTAGCTGTTGTCATCATACCTACAGTCGTTATAGTTAACTTATGATATAGAGTCATATCTCTTGGCTTTTCAATCTTCCTCTGGTCCATCCATAGAATAGCAGGTCTTATGATTTCACCATTTTTACCAAGTAGAACACATGAATCTCTTTGTGTAGTTACAACTACTCTGTCAATTTCATTGAAGACATCTTTCTCATCTTCTTTGATCTGTCTACAAACCTCACATAAACTATTCCAATAAACATTTGGATCTTGTTCAGCCCAACCAGGCTCAACTGAGTAATAAGGGTTAAATTCTCTTTTTACTTTTACCAGTAATTTTCCGTTCTTATCAAAGATTAATCCCCTTAAACTCTGTGTACCACAATCAATTGCAAGTACATATTTTCCCATCCATAATTCCTCCCGTATCAATTACTTAGTTTTATTTTAACACAGGAATACCAGTAAAACCACTAATAAACAATATATATTTTATATGTATCTATAAACGTGAATTTATATTACACCTCCTATTAAGATAATATATGTTGACGATGTTCTAACGTCAGGTCATATAGTTGTCCGTATGTCGTCCTATTAATTTTATCATTTTTTATAAAATTATTCAAGATTATTATATGTTTCTACGAATGACTTTTAATTCACGCAAATAAATCATTTCAGAGTATTTAACCTTCTACCTTGTAACACTGATTTTTACTGGGTTTGTACACCACTGAAAATTTTTTTCAAAAAAAGTATTGACATTTTGATGAAATTACTATATAATTCATTTTGCTGTTCCTCGATAGCTCAATGGTAGAGCATTCGGCTGTTAACCGAAGGGTTGTAGGTTCGAGTCCCACTCGGGGAGTTGCTTTTAAATAATAGTTTTAAATCGTTTTGCGATCTGATTTCAAAACGGGGTGTGGCTCAGCTTGGCTAGAGCGCTTGATTTGGGTTCAAGAGGCCGCAGGTTCGAATCCTGTCACCCCGATTGTATGTGCCTGTAGCTCAGTAGGATAGAGCAGTGGCCTTCTAAGCCACGTGTCCGGGGTTCGAATCCCTGCAGGCACGCTCATTAAAAAATAATGAGCATTATACAAACATATTATTTACACTATGGGCCACTAGCTCAGTCGGCTAGAGCACTGGACTTTTAATCCAGGTGTCCCGGGTTCGAGTCCCGGGTGGCTCATTTTTTTCATCTAAAATTAGCAGTTGTGGCGGAATTGGCATACGCGCTAGACTAAGGATCTAGTGTCCGATAAGGACTTGGGGGTTCGAGTCCCCCCAACTGCATCAACGATTTTATCGCATTTATAAAGGCTATATCATTATGATATAACCTTTTTTTGATTACTTTTTATTTGGTCTAGTACGCTTAAGGCAAAAAAACGCCTGTTAATATTTTACATTAAAATATAAATTTTTTGATTTAGAATTAGTGTGCCTACTAAACAGTGCTTTAGTTCTTTATAGATTAATAGTCCTTATTGGTATCCATACTTCTACTGTGTTACTATTATCTGGGTAAACCTCTAATTGTGGTGCATTAACGATTTCATATTCTGTTGTTGGAAGCCATTCTGTAAAAATTCTTTTCCACAGTTTCTGAACTATATCTTTTGTCTCCTCTACCGATTTATACGTGTCTGAAAAAATAATCCATTTAGCCTTTGGTATTGTTACAATATCTAAGCCATTTGGTATTTTGGTATTACTTGGTTTAGTAGTATAAATGATATACTTATTTTTATAAGATCCGTCATTAGTAAAATCATAAATGGCTGCATTTAAATGCTTGTCACCAAAAGGTGTAATCCCAGCTATCTTACATATTTTTTCATATGTCCCATCTTGTAATAAATCTTTCCAGAACTTTGGAATTATCTCATATGAATCCTGTTTCATTCCAATTGTAATACTTTTACCAAATATTTCACACTCTTTTTTTTCTTCGATTCTGAACTTCATTGCTACATCTCCTTTTATTGAAATATGAAAGGATAAGCGAGAGTAGGCTTTTAATTGTACACCTTTTTTACGTGCTACCGAAGGTGTAACTCCATGCATTTTATGAAAAGCACGTGTAAATGAATCTGGAGATTCATAACCATATTTTAGAGCAATATCAATAATTTTCATATGACTATTCTCCAGTTCATAGGCTGCTAGTGTAAGCCTTCTTCTTCTGATATATTCAGAAAGTGGAATATCTAAAATAAAGGAAAACATCCTTTGAAAATGATATACAGAACAGCCAGTAGTTCTAGCTAAATGAATATAATCGATATCACTAGTAATATTGTCTTCAATATAGTCTATTGCATTATTCATTTTTTCTAGCCATTTCATTCACTTAACCTCCTTTCAATAAAAGAGTAACATTATTATTAGTTATTAACTCGACTTTTCATGCACAGTATTGTCGGCAAAAATATTCCAAATGTTTTTTACTAAAGATAGTGTTTAATTTTAACTTTTCGAGTATTATAGCAAAAATTATTTTCGTTATAGACTACTCTACTAAACAATACTTTAATCCTTATTATGGTTTTTTATTAATTTCCTAATTGTATTCTCAAAGCATCCAATTAAGCCTATTATTATACCTACTATTAAAAGAATAATACTCAGATAATAAGGAAATGTACTACCTAATTCTTGCATAGCATACATAAATTTTCCAGTAGGAGTTGTCCAACCATTTAAATTCATACATTGTATAGAAGTTGGAATATAAACAATTCCTAAAAGCATTACTCCAGCTAGTATCAATATTCCCCCAAAAACAACTTTTTTCATAAATACCTCCAAAATCAATCAAGATTAATTTGAATCTTTAACTTATTTTTTTTTTAATAATATCATTCATATAAGAATCTATATAGTAAGTTGACATTTAGTAAATATTAATCATTAAAAAACTAATACCAAACATGATAATCTTTTCTTAATATAATTGCTATTGATATAAATCTATGATAACTAATAATATACCTACAAGCAATCGTATGATATGTATTTAGTTAGCTTAATTAATATATCTTGGCATAATTGTAAACCAATATAATATAATAACAACCGTTTTAATAGTAACTGCCATAATTATTACTGATAAAATATTATTTTTTCTGTAGTTCCTAACAGTAGGCATATGTAATATTGCCATTACAATAATAATTAAAAAGTATACAATTAATAATAAATTACTCAATTTATTTTTTAAAGAGTTGTTCATATTTATTCACCTTATTTTAAATACTCTAAATTCTAACTTTAGTAACAGATAAATACCTATTAATATTAACGAATAATTTAATAATAAGTAATCAAAAAAGACCTACCTCAATAAGGAAGTAGGTCTACATTATACATTGTTTGTTACATAAGTAAAACCATACTTATACACACCTAATGGATATTTTTTTTGTCTTTTTTTAGAAAATTAATTAAAAGTGTGGCATTTTTTTCTGAGTTTAAATCCATATGAAAATGTCCAAGAATTTGTTTTAGCTCCAAATTATCTGGATTTACTAGTTCTGATTGTATCAACAAATCTTTATCTTCATAATCATATAAATAATTAATTGCTTCTTCTAGTTTTTTGTTCTTTTTATTATAAGTTGTTAATGCCATCATATTTCTTAAATAGGTTAAGCTATATAGTACTTGTTTATATTCTTCATTTGCTTCAATAGTTTCATTGTTCAGATTATTTAGAGCTGAAATTAATAGACCCATTTGCTGTTGAAACCGTTGATCAATTGATGATTGTAAATACTTATAGTTATCTACTTTATTGTAATACATAGTTCCAAGTCCTGCAATACAAATTAATAAAATTACAAGTAAAATATTTTTTTTCAATTTATTACCCTCCTTCACTGTAGCATATTTACAATAATTAAAAAAACTTTATCTATTCATATCATAAGACTTATAACTCTACTAAATTACTTGTTTCATTAATATAATATTTAATTACTTATTTCACTTTAAATGATAAGTATGGATTCGGTGACATTCTTTTAAAAAAACTAGACATTGTTACCGAAATACTACCACCTACTGGATAGGAAACACTAGGAGATATGCTGTAAGTACTCTGTTGATGTAAATATTCCGCATAGATTGATACATCAGAAACACCTGAGTCATTTACTGTAACCTTATATTGTAAATATTGACGATGATTTTTGTATTTTTTATAATAACCCGTTGCCTCCCACTTATAATCTGCCTTTAAATCTTGGGTTATTACTGTTCCTCCTGGATCTTTTGCTATAGAAGCTGGTGTTTCTGTTGAATATTCATATTGTTTAGTAACCATATCATGTTCTGTAACATCAGCCTTATATACATAATACGGTGTATATGAACTTTCTTGAGTTAAATGAGCATCATGTCCTAGACCAAACACATCTGTTTTTCTGTTTTTGGGATTAATTAACCACTCACATCTTGCCGAAAGCATATATTCTCCCCCACCAAGATCATATGCTTGTACATAGTATGACATATATCCATCTGTAGTTGTTTGATCATCTTTATATATGTCACCTAGTGAATCTGTAGTTATTGAATTGCGCATTATAGTATTTAGCAATTCTTTTTTCTTATTTTCTTCTACCTTGGTCATAGCTTGTTTTTTTGACACTTCTACAACTTCATTATCTGTTACTTTAAAATATTTCACAGATGACCCCGCTATTTTAGCATTAGCAAATTCTAATAATGCATCTTCAGTTAATAAATCATTAATATCTTCAAGTGTCCAACCAGCATTAACTAATACATTTATAGCTTGATCTCTGTTTAATCCCTTAGCTTCAACAGTAGTTACAAACATAGTAAATACCATAGTAATTATTATTGCAGTTTTCATTAATTTTTCCATTAATTTTTTCTCCTCTTTCTATACTATTATTTATCAATTTTGATATTATTAATATATCTGGTAAATAATTATTTTTCAATATATTTTATCAATTTTCGTGATTATTTTAAAAAAAGGATTTAATATTATACCTCCCCATTTATATAAGGTCAATTTATTGAAAAAGGTTACAAATAGATTTAAATTTGTTATTTTTCAACATATTTATTATGTATTTATTAGTTATATTTCCCTTCATATTCAATTATACTAATAGTATGATTTGTGAATATTTTTCACATAACAATACCACACATAAAACATGAACTTTCTCTTAGTTATGAAAATCTTTATACCAATCATTATGTCTTATTCTTTTTGATTTGCTTAATAACTTGATTTCCATATACAGCTACTGCTGGCGAAAGCAATCCATATATAAATCCCATTAAGTATTTATTAGCATTAAATCCTTCTTTAAATGCTATTCCGATGTATAGAATAGATATTATACAAGTAAAAAACAAAAGTACCAACGGAATAGTCCAATCTGGTACTTAAGGTATCTGTTTAAGGAATACCCCCATACAAAAACATATAGCTATTAATATAAGTAATTCTGGTCTAATAAATTCAACTATGATATTCCAATCCATTAATTAATCATCCTTTTCTATTTTATATTCATCAGCTTATTATTAAGTTCCTGAATCTTTTCATCTTTACTAAACAAGTCTTTAATCAAGACTAATTATTAAATCTCTAATGAATGTCATCTTTTCTACCATTACAATACTCAAATGACTAGTCTATATCATCATAATGCGTATAGAAGTAGAATGTCATCTACTATCAATTATAAAACTATTTTGATAATCCAATAAATATGTTATAATAAATATCGAAAATTAACTCGTTTCTTAGAAATACAAAAATATTGATTTAAGGAAGGAGGACAAAATTGAACACTACTGATAAATTATTGAGACACTGTAGAGAATCTATTATACATATATTACATATAAATATCATATTAAATATCTCAACAAATATAAGCGACACGAACTATAAGGTGAAAAGAACTTAATCTAATAAACGATTTAATATTTCAAAAATATATTATAAATGGGATATTAAATAATAGTGAAAAGAACTAAAACACAAATTGAATTTAGAAAACAAATGAAAACTTTGGATAAGGAAAACAGTACTAATACTACAGGCTTTACAAGTTTCATAGAAAAAGACTATATAAATGGATACTATAGCAAAAAGAAATATAAACGTAGGATAATAACTATTAGTTCCATAGCTACAGTACTAATATTTCTTTTGAGAGGCACATTTATACTTTCCTTCATAATTAGTTCCTATAATAACTTCGCTATATCAGCTAATTTGCCAACAATACCAAATTCATTTAGTATATCCAATAATTCTATAAAAACTAATGTACTAGATGATATACGTGATTTAGGAGACTATTTTTACAACATAATAGATTATAATAATTATATTATAGAAAATATAAATACATTGGACAAAGAAACCATTAAAACCAACTTAATCTCCCTTAATGAAATGGATATAACTGGTTATGAAAATGCAGATGATATAAAAGCCAATATTATAGCTCTAATAGATAATTCAAAGTCAATTCATAAAATAGCCTTAAATAGTACAAATTATATAAATTCTAAGGAATTCAAAGAATTAATTAATGATTATATTAGTTTAACTAAAAATTATGATAAGAATATATTATCAACATTAGATGAATATGGTATTGCACATTATGAGGATGATAATAAAATACACATGTGGATAAATTAAACTTATATATTTAAAACATATTGAATTCCAAGAATAACAAAAGAAAATAAAGGTCGTGATTAGGTTGAAAAATAAGAGTAGTACACCATTTATACTTTACGTCGTTGGAATAACTGTTATGGCATTGTCCGTTCTAATAGCTATTAAATCATATATTGCTTTTAATGGACTAGTATCAGAAGATACAAAGATATTACATGGATTATATATAGTAGGTATAGGAATTATGCTAGGTATATTATTTATTGCATTTGCTGAATTACTAATTAATGTGAAACAAATCAATCAAAAACTTAGCTTACTTACATATGATACAAACAACCAAAAAGATCAGGCTAGGGGATAACCCTAGCCTTAATATATGTTTTATAGCTGCCAACAACTCATTTAATCAAAACTAATACCTGCTAGAATTATATTAGTACATCTAATCATCAAATTCTTCAATAACTTTATGGTAAATATAAGTTCATTTCTAGCTTCCGGAGTAAAAAAAGTACTATCTATGTATACTTTAATTTTTTTAATGAAATAATAGCAACTATCAATAAAATGGCATATAGCTTCTAATTCTTCAATTGAACCCTCTTCCATAATTTATAACACTCCTTTGTAATTAGAAAATTTCATATATTACATTATAATTGTTTAAAATTTCTTCTATCTCAGCTTGAGTTGGATTAATAATAATTAGTCTATAATTTTTTGTAAACACAGCAGGTCAATTGCAGCTTGCTTAAGGTCTATGCAAATTTTAATTTTATTCATACTATATTGTATTAACTTGTTCTCCTTGATAGTTTCTATTTAACTATCTATCATTACTATTTTTTTATCAACATAATTAATTTTAGATGTGACAGGGTTAGAATTGTTTTACTAAAATATTTAGATATGCTATAATAAAATAATAAACTATACTAATTCCAGAGATTAGTTCAATCTATTAAACCTTAAATATATTATAGTATATTCGATTGGATTAGTCAAGTATTTTTTATAATGCATTAAACTTTTATGCAAAGGAGTTAAATTCATTGAACACAATAGGAGAAAGATTAACTGAATTACTTGAAGTAAAAGGTATAAAAGCACCTGAATTGGCTAAAAAAATAGGAGTATCAAAAGGAACTATATATAATATTATAAATGGTAAAACTTTACCTAAGCAAGACACTTTATCAAATATAGCAAAAGAACTTAATACAACTATTGATTATCTAATATTCGGAACCAGAGAATATAAGGATACACTAGAAAAACAACTGTTAGAAACGTTCAGGCAACTAAACTATGATAACAAAATCGAAATAGTCGGAGAAACAACCAAATTATTAACAAAACAAAAACTTGAAAAAAGTAGGTAATTATAACCTACTCTTTTTTAGCTACATAATGCTTCAACCCATTAGATAAGATAGGCATATATGTTATCATTATATAAATGATATTTTATTCATAAAATATAGCCTACATCCCTGAATGGATGTAGGCTTATGATATATAATCTGTTAATTTTAAACTGCTCCAAAGGATATATATCTTCTATTAACATATCCATATTGACCTGTCTCAATTCTATATACACTAGCCCAATTTCCAGCAAAATAATTTACTACAACTTCTTCACCAAATTCGAAAACACCTAATGTTGCAGAAGATGTATTTGCTGATGATTTAAACAGTACATTAACTCCTCTTATATATCCAGGTGCAGGAAGACCACTTTGTAAATTTACGCTCTCAATCTGATTATCTACATTAACAGTGGTTTTCGCATAAGTAGCAGTATTAAATGTTAATATCATGCCAATTACTAATGATAATATTAATAATTGTTTTTTCATTTGAACCTCCTCCTATAAATGATTAATACATTATATATACTATCACATATAATTAGAAAATATTGTAAATTCCTAGTATTCAACCTAATAAAAATATCGCAAAAAAAGACACGCTATCCTCTAAGCAGCTTGTACTACTACTTTATATTTTTAATAATGTATATTAAAACATATTAGTTACTCTACTTCAAATACTATTTCAACCTTATTTTCATAACTTAAGTCATCTTCTGATAATCGAAAGTCACAATATGCAGCTAATTCATATTCTCCTGTAGGTAACTTAAGTTCTTTATCCTTGTAATATGATTTCCAATATTTAGCATCTTTATCATCATTAGACCAACCACCTGATTTAACAAATGGAATCGTATATATTTCCCCCTTTTTTAACACTGTACATTTTAAAACATCTAATGTCATACCTTTATTATAATAATCCTCACCATCAAAAATAGTATAGTTAAAATATGGAGTACCATGCCAAATTGTTATTTCTTCACTATCGCCAACATACTCTACTGTAGAAAATATATCTATATGCTTTTTAGGAGTATAAACCATATCTTCTATAAATAGAATTACTTTGAATATTCCATCATTGTTTTCATAACTTTTATATTTTTTAACCTTATACTGATTATTACTATTGATATCTTTAATTTTCCCTTTGTCACCAATCTCTTCACCAGTTAGAACCTTGTTGTTATTGTTGGTATCCCTATTAGTAATATCATCATTAGTTTTACTATTACAACTTGTTAATAAAAAAATACTTAATACTATAATTAAACTTAACTTTTTCATTTTCCACCTCTTATTCCCGACATATTTATAACTTAATATTAACAAATAATTTAGAAATAAGCAAAAGCAAAGAACTTACCTCAAAAAAAGAAGTAAGTCCTTACCAAACTATTAAAACTCTATCTTAATGTAATTTTTCATATCTTATAATTTTACCATCTTTATAATAAACTATGTAATAACCTTTCGTTGTCTGAATGTCAATATCAATTAATTCTCCTCGTAATCCTCCATCTTTACCAATTCTCATAATATTGGTATCATCTATTTCTAACACATCAACCATTTTATTAATCGTTTGAACTTGAGGTTTGTTATAGATTTCTTCCATACCATTCTTTTCTAATAGTATGAAACAAGATATAAAGCTTAGTGCAAATACTGCAAATTCTATAAAATTACGTTTAATATTAGACCTTCGTTTACAATTGGACATAATTGCTATAGCTATGAAAACAATACCCACATTATAGATTAATACAAATTTACTAATTTGAATTAGCATCAAAAGAGCAATCATGGGAATGATAATCATCATTATCATCCTGACAAATAATCTTGATTTAAACCACTCTCTAGATATAGCTATAAACATAACATGAGTTAATAGAAACGAACCGGTAATTATTAAAAAATCTGTGACTGCATCTGTAATAAAATAGCTGATTATAATAAGCAAAATATAATCAATAAAATAAATACAGTAAAATAGTATTTTGAATAATTTTCTATTGGTTGATCTATATTCCCATTCAATATAATATTGTATGAAAGTTAAAATAATAATTAATAACAAAATTCCATATATCATCATAATATTTTCTCCCTTATATACTAACTAATGTCAGTCTTTCATAATATATCTTAACATTCCTACAGGATTATTTATAAAATCCTTCATAACTCTATAATGCTCCGTTTCTTGATACTCAATCTTTTTATAATCATCATCTAAGCTATAGATGGTTGAATTGGGATAACTCATTATGATTGGTGAGTGGGTCGCTATAATGAACTGTGAATCGTCCATAACCAACTCATGTAACTTTCTTAATAATGCTAGCTGCCTTGTTGGTGACAAAGCTGCTTCTGGCTCATCTAATATATATAATCCTTTACCTCCAAACCTGTAAGTAAGTAATGACATAAATGACTCACCATGAGATTGTTCATGTAAAGATATGCCTCCATAGGATTCTATTATAGGCGGACCAAATCCTCCTTCTCTATCTAACTGCTCAATATTAGAAGCTACATTATAAAAACTTTCTGCTCTTAGAAAATAACCATCACTTGGTTTTTTAACCCCTTTAGTAAGACGTAGAGATTCTGATAAAACCGAATGTGTTTCTTCTGTACTAAAATTAAAGTTTTTACTGCCACCTTCAGGATTAAACCCAAATGCCACAGCAATTGCTTCTAATAGGGTTGATTTCCCGCTCCCATTTTCTCCAATAATGTATGTAACATTGGGATGCAACTCTAATTCATTCAATTCACGTACAGCTTTCAAACAATATGGATATTCCTTGGGATTAATACCATCACGTTCTAACTTTATCTTACGAATAAATTGATAAAAACCTTTTTCCAGCATATTACTCACTTCCTATCTATTAAAAAGTCTAATGTCCATTAACTAGCTATATTTGTATTATTCTTCAATCTGTAAAACTTCTTTTGGAACTTTATTGAACAGAGGACTGACTGATTCTCTTTTGTGTATTCTGCTTATAGTCTCAGCAAATAAAGGTGCAACAGAAATTACCTTTACTTTTTTGCTGTCCATTACATATGGGTTATATACTGAATCAGTTGAAATAAGCTTCTCTATTGGACTATTTTCGAGCTTTGTAACTCCATCTTTATTCAACAGCACATGAGATAAACATGCAAATATTCTATTTACACCACGTTTCTTCAACTCATTAGCAAGATCTATCAATGTTCCTCCAGAAATACTAAAATCATCAACTATCAGTGCGTTTTTATCCTTCACATTACCTACTATTTCAATTATCTTAGCATTCTCGTCATGTCCTTCTCTTTCTTTATCTCCAATAGCTACTGGTAACTTCAGGTACCTAGCAAATTTCCTAGCTTCTTTTGCAAAACCTGAATCCGGTGATACCACTACTAAATCGTCAATTTTTAAGGAATTAATGTATTCACACAATATGGGCAAAGCGAATAGATGGTCAACTGGTTTCTTAAAAAATCCCTGGATCTGTGGACTGTGAAGATCCATGGTTACAACTCTATCTGCTCCCGCCAATTCAATGCATTCTGTACATACTCTACCACGTATGGATACTCTTGGTTCATCTTTTTTATCTCCTTTTGCATAAGAAAAGTAAGGCATGATGACTGTTACAGAATTAGCGCTTGCCCTTTTGAATGCATCTATCCAGAATAAAATTTCTGTAAATTCATCATTAGGACGTAATCCAATGGACTGTACTAGATATACATCTTTATCCCTAACAGTTTCCTCAACTTTCACATATATGTTACCCTCACTGAATGTTATGACTCTTGATTTTCCTAACTGTGATTTTAGATAAATACATATTTTTTCAGCAAAATCTTTACCAGTACTTCCTGCAAATACTTTTATTTCACTTTCTGTATTCATTTCACCACTCCTTATCATTATCCTCTATGATTTATGTTTGTATCATCTTTTCTCATGTCTTTGTCCAATAACTCTTTCTGCAGTCTAGCAATTTTATCTTCTAACTCTATAATCTGCTCTTTATAATATTCTAATTCATTTATTGATAGATATGGAAATTCTGTTATTTCCATTTCAAAGTATTCACAAATACCTTTTGTTATCGCTTTCGCATATTTATCATGCCATAATCTATCTTTCATGTGTTTAGCTTCTTCCAGATAATCCATGAATCCTAGCTCTAATAATACGGCAGGAACTTTTGTCATTTGTATTACATCCCAATTTCCTTCTTTAACACCTCTATTATACAACTTGGTATCATTAATTAGATTATTATGTATTCTTCTTGCTAATTTTTCCCCTTCACCACCAAATTTATAACAGTATGTTTCTATTCCTTTTGCATAACTTTGCCACTTACGATTTATACCATTTTTACGTATAGATATCATTATATCAGCATTACTTTCATTACATACTTCTACCCTATCTTTTACACTTTTATCCTTATAAATATTATCATTGGTCAAAATAACTTTCATTCCGTTGAATTCTAGGTATTTAGCTACTCTATACATTATGGGATAATTCTGTTCTGCTTCATGTGTAGTACTTCCATCTTCAAACTCAGGTGTTGTTTTATCACACGAATAGAATCCGTGACCTGCGTCAAGACATACGATTGGTTTTTTACTACCTTTCACCGTGCACCCTTCCTTTCTATAACTATTATAACCTCTTATAATATACTCACCTCTTAAATAACTCTAAATGTATAATAATTGTTTACTTATGCATTTGTTAGTCACATTAATAAATAATATATCATATAATAATTCTATCATAATATCTAGATAAATCTACTTAAAAACTATTGACATTTATTAAATTTCTGATACAATATATCTTGCGTTAAATCATAATTATATATTTAGTAATATGCGTGAGTGGCTCAGTGGTAGAGCATCGCCTTGCCAAGGCGAGGGTCGCGGGTTCGAATCCCGTCTCGCGCTTTTTTTATTGCCAAAATTTCATCTTCATATGTGTAAAAGTATACAAAAAAAGCCCCTAAATCTTAGGGGCTACTCATTTAACATATATTGTTCAAAGTATTCTTCATAAGTAAGACCTTTTTCATAAACATCTGTTGCAAGGTCTTCACCTAGATAACGGATATGCCATGGTTCATACTGATATCCTGTTATGTCTTCTTTTCCTAATTCATAACGAATAATAAAACCAAATTTATGAGCATTTTCTGCTAACCATTTTCCTTCTTTTAATTCTCCAAGTCTTTCTTGTAGTTTATAGTTAACTCCTGCACATGATACATCAATAGCTAAACCAGTTTGATGTTCACTTTGTCCAGGTTTTGCACTTACTTTGTTAGCAGCTTCGTATCCTCTTTTATTCACGTTATAATTAAATATTGTTTCTTGTCTCTTATATGAACGATATCCAGAAACTCCAACAATCTCTATACCTTCTTCTTTTGCTTGTGCTACAAGTCTTTCCAATGCATGTGCAGCTTCTTCTCTCAAATATCTTTTAGGATCTTCATGAGTAAATGAGAACTTTATATCTGGTTTAATTAAATCATCAGGTACATAATTGCTTGGTAGATTTCTTTGTTTATTAACCAATACGTGAATATCTTTTGGATTTGTTACCACTTGTTTTCCATCTTCATCAATCATAACTGTCTTATCGTTACTATTGTAATTATTATTTTGGTCTGATTGATTGTTTTCTTCCTTTGGTTCTTCTTTTGGTTCTTCTTTTGGCTCTTCTTTTGGTTCTTCCTTTGGTTCCTCTTTAGGCTCTTCCTTTGGCTCTTCTTTTTTTGGTTCTTCAGCTGCTTCAACTTTTACATTAATTGTAGCTGATATATTTTCATATACATATGTTATTGTTGCTTCATCATCTGCTTCTGCACTGTCTAAAACAACTATTTCTCCATTTTCAATAGATATCTTCTCTTCATTATTTGAATGACTTAGTAACTTACTATCATCAGTCAAATCTATTAAGCTTCCATCTGCTAATAATCCTTCAACTTCAACACTATATTTATCACCAATTTTTAATAGCAAATTTTCTTCAGATAATCGTAATTCTTTTATACCATTATCTTCTTCTTTGGAATCATTTTCTTGTTCCTTATTATCTTTTTCAGTTTCAACCGCATTTCCCTGTGCAGTTACTTCGTTTGTATCTTTTCTATCTTTTATAAAACCTATCGCTAGAATAAACACCAAACACAGAGCCCCTACAATCAAAACTATTTTACCAACTTTTTTATACATCCTCTCACCTCTTGTGTTTTAATCTAAACATTATTTTAACATAGAGGCAGTTTTATTACAACATATTGTGACAAAATAATAAGTATAGTTACTGAATCCTTTAAAAACTAAGTTTTTATCTAATTAAAATTAACTAAAATTAGTCTTTATATTTGTTTTTATTACAAAATACTACGTTTTTCCAACTATTATTAAAGTCATTTAACGTTATTGCTTAATTAAAAATAGATATGATTAATGTATTATTTATTTTATAATACAAAAACATATCTATTTTATGGAATATAAAAAACCCTCTATGCTAGAGAGTTTTAATATAAGAATTTCTTATTGAATTTTTGATTTTGCAGTTTCTACTAAACTAGCGAAACCTTCAGAATCGTTAACTGCCATTTCAGCTAACATTTTTCTGTTAACATTAACATCTGCTAACTTAAGACCATACATGAATTTGCTATATGATAATCCATGAACTCTAGTTGCAGCATTAATTCTTGCAATCCAAAGTCTTCTGAAATCTCTTTTCTTAAGTTTTCTTCCTGTATATGAATAAACACCTGATTTCATTACCGCTTGTTTAGCAGTTCTGAATTGTTTAGATTTTGCTCCTCTATATCCTTTAGCTAACTTTAATACTCTTTTACGTCTCTTACGTGTGTGTAAAGCACCCTTGATTCTTGCCATGATTTTTCCCTCCTGTTCGGTTTATATATTTAAACGTATGGTAATAACTTCTTCATTACTTTTTCGTTAGACTTATCCATCATAGTAGCATGTCTAAGAGTTCTCTTTTTCTTAGCTGTTTTCTTAGTTAGAATATGTCTTTTAAATGCTTTATTTCTTTTTAATTTACCTGTTCCAGTTTTCTTGAAACGCTTAGCAGCGCCACGATGTGTTTTCATTTTAGGCATAATAATTTCCTCCTTATAATACCGTATTTATCTTTTCTTCGCCATAAACATTACCATGCTTCTACCTTCCATTTTTGGATACTTCTCAATATCCGCAATGTCTACTAGACTTTCTGCAAACTTAAGTAAGATTTCTCTACCTATTGCAGTATGAGCTAATTCTCTACCTCTAAAACGTACGGAAACTTTAACTTTATCTCCATTATTCAAGAATTTTTTCGCATGTTTCATCTTTGTATTAATATCATGTTGCTCGATATTAGGAGACAAACGAACTTCTTTTACACTAATGATGTTCTGTTTCTTCTTAGCTTCCTTGTCACGTTTAGCTTGTTCATATCTAAATTTTCCATAATCAATTATCTTACATACTGGTGGCTTTGCCTTTGGGGAAATCTTAACTAAATCTAAGTTTCTTTCTCTTGCAAGCCTTTGAGCATCTCTTGCAGACATAATACCCAGTTGGTTACCTTGATCATCGATTAAACGTACTTCTCTGTCTCGAATTTGCTCATTAATCATTAATTCGCTAATAGTAGGACACCTCCAAAATTTTTTATTTACAGTTCGCCTTTATCTTTATACAATAAAAAAAGCGCGTATTAAAATACCCACTCATATACATTACATAAACAATGAATTCATCCATCTTTTACGTATTTTACCCTAGTAGCTTTATTACCCTAAGGTGAGAAGTGGATACTTCTACTTATTTTACTTCTTATTAATTATACAGGTTCAATGTATCTCTGTCAATAGTTTTTTATATCTTTTTATAATTACTTAATCTATCTATTGAATCACCAATTAATATAATTAAATACAAAAAGCACATTACTTAAAATAAATAAGTGCTGTGCTTTTTATTAGTCATGATACTACCTATTTCTCTTCTGCTTCTATAATTTCTTTACTTTCAATTTCTTTTTCAAGTCTTGCAATGAATTCATCAAGTGAAATAGCTCCTTCGTCACCTTTGGCTCTACTTCTTACTGCTACTTTATTCTCATCTTGCTCTTTTTGACCAACAATTAGAAGATAAGGAACTCTTTCCATTCTTCCTTCTCTGATCTTGTATCCTATTTTCTCAGCTCTGTCATCAAATTCCACTCTGATGCCTTTTGCTTTTAATCCATCTACAACTTTAGTTGCATAATCATTATATTTATCAGATATTGGTAGAACTTTTACTTGAACTGGTGCAAGCCATGCTGGGAATGCCCCTGCAAAATGCTCGATTAAGATACCAATAAATCTTTCAATACTACCAAATACTACTCTGTGAATCATTACAGGACGATGTTTTTCTCCATCTTTTCCAGTATATTCAAGTTCAAATCTCTCAGGTAATTGGAAGTCAAGTTGAATTGTTCCACATTGCCATGTTCTTCCTAAGCAGTCTTCTAGATGGAAGTCGATCTTAGGACCATAGAATGCACCATCACCTTCATTAACCACATAATCAAGACCATTTTCATCAAGCGCCTGTCTTAATGCCTCAGTAGCCATATCCCAATCTTCATCACTACCCATACTGTCTTCTGGTCTAGTAGATAACTCCATATGATATTTGAAACCGAATACTTTGTATACTTCATCTATCAAGTTGATAACTCCAACAATCTCGTCTTTGATCTGTTCAGGTAACATGAAGATATGAGCATCATCTTGTGTAAAGTTTCTAACACGCATAAGTCCATGTAGGGCACCTGACATTTCATGTCTGTGAACAAGACCTAATTCACCAACACGTAGTGGTAGATCTCTGTAAGAGTGCATTTTGTTTTTGTATACTAACATACCCCCTGGACAGTTCATAGGTTTTACAGCATAATCAAGTTCATCAATAACTGTAGTATACATATTTTCTCTATAATGATCCCAATGTCCAGAACGTAACCATAATTCTTTGTTCAATATGATTGGTGTAGCTATTTCTTGGTAGTTGGCTCTATTATGAACTTCTCTCCAATAGTCAATCAATGTATTTCTAAGCACCATTCCTTTTGGTAAGAAGAATGGGAAACCTGGTCCTTCATCAAACATTGCAAATAGTTCAAGCTCTTTTCCTAATTTTCTATGATCTCTTTTCTTGGCTTCTTCTAATTTTTGAATGTAAGCATCAAGTTCAGCTTTTTTAGTAAAAGATGTTCCGTATATTCTTGATAACATCTTGTTCTTTTCATCACCACGCCAGTAAGCTCCTGCCACAGATAATAATTTAAAAGCTTTTACTGATTTAGTAGTCATAAGGTGAGGTCCAGCACATAGGTCAACGAATTCCCCTTGCTCATAGAATGAAATTACCTCATCCTTACCCAAATCTTCAATAAGTTCTACTTTGTAGTCTTCGCCTTTTTCTTTCATGAAACTGATAGCTTCATCTCTAGGTAATTCAAATCTCTTGATTTGAAGATTCTCTTTTACGATTTTCTTCATTTCTTTTTCAATTGCTTCCAAGTCTTCATTAGTAAAAGGTGTTTCCTTATCAAAATCATAATAGTATCCATTTTCTATTGATGGACCTATAGCTAGTTTTACTTCTGGAAATAGTCTCTTAACCGCTTGTGACAGGATATGAGCTGTTGTATGTCTAAAAGCACCTTTACCTGAATCATCATTGAATGTAAGAATGTTAAGTGTTACATCTTTATCAACTACATGTCTAAGATCAACAACCTCTCCATCCACTTCTCCTGCACATGCCATTCTTGCAAGTCCTGCACTAATATCATTAGCTATATCAATAACTGACATGCTGCTTTCATATTCTTTTTTTGAACCATCTTTTAAAGTAATAATCATAATTATTATCCTCTCTTCTTATATAGTACATAATCATTATTTAATTAAAATATTGCCAGTAATGATTTTACTTGTCTCGTCATCGTATTATCTATTGTTTATTTACTTTCCTCAGCAACAATAATTTCTTTATTATCAATCTCTTCTTTAATCCTTGCTATAAAGTCATCAAGTGGTATACCGCCTTCATCACCATTTACTCGACTTCTAACAGCTACAAGTTTCTCTTCAGCTTCTTGCTGTCCTACGATAAGAAGGTATGGAACTCTTTCCATTCTTCCTTCACGAATCTTATAACCGATTTTCTCTGCTCGGTCATCAAGCTCTACACGAACACCTTTAGCTTTTAATCCAGCTACTACTTCATTAGCATAGTCTTGGTATTTCTCTGAAATAGGAAGTACCTTTGCTTGAACTGGTGCAATCCAAGTAGGCATAGCTCCTGCATATTTTTCAATAAGCATTGCAAGAGTTCTTTCATAACACCCTATAGAACTTCTATGGATGATATATGGATGTTGCTTTTCATTATCTTTATCCACATAAGTCATTTGGAATCTTTCTGCTAAAGCAAAATCAATCTGTATTGTAAATAAAGTATCTTCTTTACCATGAACATTTTTAAATTGAACATCTAATTTAGGTCCATAGAAAGCTGCTTCCCCATCTGCTTCATGATAATCTAACCCAATTTCATTGAGAATTTTTCTCATCATATTTTGAGTATATTCCCATGCTTCTGGATCGTTGATGTATTTGTCGGTCTTATTTTCATCCCATTTAGAGAATCTATACCAAACATCATCCTGAATACCGATAGCTGTCATCATATATTTTACTAAGTCAACTACATCTTTGAATTCTTGTTTCACTTGTTCTGGAGTACATATAATGTGTGCATCAGCAAGTGTAAACTGTCTTACTCGAATCAAACCATGCATCTCACCAGAAGATTCATTTCTAAATAATGTTGATGTTTCAGAATATCTCACTGGTAAATCTCTATAACTTCGTTGTTTAGCTTTATAGATCATATATTGGAAAGGACATGTCATAGGTCGAAGGGCAAATACTTCCTCATCTTTATCTTCATCTCCAAGAACGAACATACCATCCTTATAATGATCCCAGTGACCAGATATTTTGTAAAGGTCACTTTTAGCCATTAAAGGTGTTTTCGTGAACTGATAGCCTCTGCTTTCTTCTTCATCTTCAACAAATCTTTGAAGTGTCTGTATTACTTTTGCTCCCTTTGGCATGATTAATGGTAGACCTTGCCCAACTACATCAGAAGTTGTAAAATACTCTAATTCTCTTCCTAACTTATTATGATCTCTTTTCTTGGCTTCCTCTAATTTTTGAACATGTTCATCTAGCTCCGCTTTTTTAGTAAATGCGGTACCATAGATTCTTGATAACATTTTGTTTTTTTCATCTCCACGCCAGTAAGCTCCTGCTACCGATAATAATTTAAAAGCTTTTACTGGTTTTGTTGTCATAAGATGTGGACCGGCACATAGGTCAACAAATTCCCCTTGCTCATAGAAAGATATGATAGCGTCTTCATCTAAATCCCTGATAAGCTCTACTTTGTAATCCTCACCTTTTTCTTCCATTAACTTAATGGCTTCATCTCTTGGAAGTTCAAATCGTGTAATCTTGAGATTCTCTTTAACGATTTTCTTCATTTCTTTTTCAATCGCTTCCATGTCTTCATTGGTAAAAGGTGTTTCCTTATCAAAATCATAATAGTATCCATTTTCTATTGATGGACCTATAGCTAGTTTAATTTCTGGAAAAAGTCTCTTAACCGCTTGTGATAGGATATGAGCTGTTGTATGTCTAAAAGCATCTTTACCTAAATCATCATTGAATGTAAGAATGTTAAGTGTTACATCTTTATCAACTACATGTCTAAGGTCAACAACCTCTCCATCCACTTCTCCTGCACATGCCATTCTTGCAAGTCCTGCACTAATATCATTAGCTATATCAATAACTGACATGCTACTTTCATATTCTTTTTTTGAACCATCTTTTAAAGTAATAATCATAATTTCCCTCCTCTCTAACTTACCTTAACATATTTTGAGTCTACATCAATAATATGATGTACTATCCAATCCACTAAGAAAGTAAGCATATTATTAATGCTTTCATATTGATTTTCATCAAAATCAGTTTCTTGGAACTTCTCTAATTTCTTAACAAACATCTTGTGTTCAACTTGGTGTACTAAGAACTCGTCATTGTCAAAATTATTTTTCTGCATATATGCTTCTTCATAATCAAAATGGTAAATGGTATAATCTACTAATTCATTCAATATACTCATAAAATCATCATAACAATCAATACCTTCACCAATGTCCTGCGTCAGTTCACCAACTCTTGCTGCAATCTCAAATAAATGCTTATGCTGATTATCAATTTCTTCAATTCCTAGATTATATTCTTTTTTCCATTCAAGCATTAATAACACACCTCCATTAATTTTATTATGTCAAATAAAACTGCGCTGTCTTAATATTACGGCACAAAAAACTCGTCTCCTTACTACGAGTACCGTAGTAAGGGACGAGATTATATACAATTCCCGCGGTTCCACCCTTATTGTTTCGAGAAACCACTCAATAAGATTATAACGTAATCAACGGACTTTATTAGAGCCACTCAGAGGTAGTCTTCAAATGCTTCCATATGAAAGTCTCTCAGCAACCAACTTCCTCTCTGTTTACTTTCACATTCTACTGGTCTCTTCACAGTGTTTAACTTATCTAATGATATAATTATAACATTAGCTATTGGTTTGTCAATATAAAAAATAGCATATCGTTTACATAAAAATAATATATCATTTTATAATTACTATATTTTGAGATACACCTATCTAGAATATAGTATCTTTCAATACAGCAAAGAACTCTCTAACATAATAATGTACAATCAATGGTGGATGTGTTCTTGACGGTATTCCCTGAATATCCTGACAATATTTTTCAGCAATCTTCTTAGCTCTATATACATGAAAATCACTTGTTATTATTGTCACTGAAGGAGCTTCATTATATGCATTTATCAATTCAAAGCTGTTTCTTATATTCTCCTGAGTACTGGTTGATTTATTTTCCATAATCAATCTATCTTCATTTATACCTTTATTCAATAGATATCTCTTCATAGCTTCAGCTTCTGATATATCTTCTCCTGGTCCCTTCCCACCAGCTAAGATTGCCTTACTTGTTGTATTGTCTATAAGATATTTATATGCTATCTCAAGCCTATGTGACAATGTTAATGAAATAGTAGTCCCCTTGACTCTTGCACCGAGAACAATAACATAATCCGTTGAATCATAATTATCACGCTTGATACTATCTTTTATTATAAAAGATTGGACAACAATAAAAATCATTATAACAATAATTATCAACAAAAATACTACGTACCTAATTAACTTCGGCACATGTTCTTTGACACCTTCATAGTTCCTAAATATAAAAAACATACAAAAAGCCATTACACTTAGTAGAATCCAAAAAAATGAAAAACCTGCGCCTGCATTCAATATCGTTAGAAATAAGAAGTATAGGATACTAAAACCTCCTATTACAAGCGATAAAATAGCTAATAATCCCATTATATTCTCCCATCCTAGATGTTCAATTAAACATTTATGCGAGTAAAATGTTTGATTAACCATCTTTAATTAATTATTTATCCTCTTTTACTCCCCTTGTGCATATGAAATTATTTCCTGTAACTCATCAACAGTAAAATAATATTTTTTATTACAGAAATGACAATTTAACTCTATAGTTTCACCCTCATCTATCATTTCCTTAATATCTTTCTTTCCAATACTAATAAGAGCTTTCTCAACTCTTTCCTTTGTACAGTTACACTGGAACTTAGTTGGTATTTTCTCAAGAATCTGAGGTTCCATACCTTCCAATAACATATCAAGTACTTCTTCCGGAGTTTTTCCTTCACTCATAAGATTAGTAATAGATGGTAATACCTTCAATCTTTCTTCCAACTTGATTATTACTTCTTCATCTGCACCTGGAAGCAATTGTATGATGAATCCTCCACTGTGCTTAATTGAATAATCTCTATCCACTAATACCCCAAGCCCAACAGCTGAAGGTACTTGTTCAGAAGTTGCGAAATAATAAGTCAAATCTTCTGCAATTTCTCCTGATACTAGATGTGTTTGTCCAACATATGGATCTTTTAATCCAATATCTTTTATAATATTCATAATACCGTTTCCAAGTCCACCTGATACATCCAGCTTACCATTTTCCTTAAGTGGTAAATCAACTATTGGTACATATGGATACCCTTTAACATTAGCTTTAGCATCAGCTGTTACTACTAGACCTTTTATTGGTCCATCTCCACGAATTTGAAGAGTAATTAGGTCTTTTTCGTTTTTTAACATACTTCCCATCATTGAAGCCGCTGTCATCAATCTTCCTAATGCAGCAGAAACAACCGGTGATGTATTATGTTTTTCTCTAGCTTCACCAACCATATTTGTAGTTGTAGCTGCAAATGCTCTTATCTGATTATTACAAGCTGTAGCTCTAACAATATAATCTTTCATATTTAGCTCCTTTTCATTGTTTTCCTTTTTCTCTAGCTATAAAATATACTCTTTCACTAGTCTCAGCAGGTGATTCAAAAGAAAATGCTTCAAAGCAATCTATATATTCTAGTCCTGCTTCTATTATTAACTGTTTGATTCTATTTAAATCATACATTTTTTGATAGTGGGTTTCAGTATATCTACGGTAAAGATTATTTTCATCTTTTATAAATAAAGTCAAATCATACTCATTGATTTTTTCTTCTTCATAGTAATAATTATCCCAAATGTAAGCACTATCTTCATTCGTTTCAGAAAAAGTGTTATCACCTAAAATATTATTGTACTTATAGTAAGTGTTCAAATCAAAAATAAACAAACCTCTTGGATCCAAATAATTATTTACCAGCCTAAAAACTTGTAATAAATCATCTTCCTCCAAAATGTAATTCATACTATCGCAGATACTCACTATACAATCTACTGTACCATATAACTCAAATTCTCTCATATCCTGTAATAGATATAATATATCTCTATTATTAATCCTTGCCTTCTCTTTAGCAACGAATAACATATCACTTGAATTATCCACACCTATCATATCTATACCCTTATCAGCTAATAACTCCGTGATATTACCTGTACCACATCCCAAATCCAACATCAGTCTTGGCTTTTTATAATAGTATTTATCAATAATACTCAATATATAATCCACCCATTCCTTATAGGGTACATTATTCATAAACTTATCATAAACCATTGCAAATGAATTATAACTAGACATTTTAGCACCTTCCCATTGAAGATAAATTTCTTTTCATGCTTTTTTCATTATAATTAACGTATCATAATAAGTCAAGATTGATTAAATATGTTTTTTCCTTATTATATTTAATTTTGAGTTTATATATAAATAAATCCAAAATAGACAACAGTTATGTACTTAGAAGAAAAAGATTTTTGTGATTATATACAAGGGATTAAAAAGCAAAATAGTATATGTATATGTGGAGTAGTGAGGCAGGACGCCGAACCCAGCATTTAATCTGACAGCCCTACTGGACTGTCAGAAATAATAATGGTCTCGATGTCCATTGTTATTTGTTGAGCTCAGGACGAGCAAGTAGCTGGCGTAACATATACATATACTATTTTGCAAAAACCAAGTCCGAACAAAACTCTTTTTCTGACATACTTGCGATACATTTCAAATAAAAATGTGATTTGAAATTGCCAAAGAAAAAACCAGCAAGAATTGATTACCTTGCTGATTTTTATGCACTAAAAAATATATAACTAAGCCATTTCAATATATTTACGTAAATTCTCCAATCCTACTTCAATACCTGTTAAAGGATCTTCAAGCCCTTCAAATTCAATGGATAGAACCCCATCATAATTATATTTTTTCATTATCCTAAGACACTGTAAGATAGGTACATCCCCATGACCTATAATTGAACCTCTCAAATAATTACCACCTCTTGATTGAAACCATCCTCTTCCAGGGTCAGGCAACATACCTGATTTGATATGAAAATCTTTTGCATGTACATGGAAAGCATATGGCATAAGTACACCTAAAGCCTTCTCAGGCTGTTCATCAACACAAACAAAATTCCCCATATCAATAAGAACTCCAAAATTAGGGTGATTAACTCCATTTACCAATTTCTCTACACGAGAACTGTCTTGACAAAAGAAACCATGATTCTCAACCATTGTTTTTATGCCATATTTCATAGCATATTCAGTCACTTCTCTGTAGCCTCTGATTAGTATTGGAAGAGCATGTTCAAAAGATCTTTGCCCTGTATAATCGTCTGTAAACCCTATCGTAGCATCATGTCTCATTGACTTTGCACCAAGTATATTTGCAATGTCAACTTCTCTTTTTACCCTTTCAATCTCTGCCTCCAAATCACCATTACTACCATTAATGAAATCTGAACTTATAGTATAACTCTCAATATCTATACCAACCTTTTTACTTTCTTCATAAGCACGTTTAGCGAATGATTCATCAGTTTCACCATCTTCAAGAATGAAATTAATGAATTCCACTGCATCAAAACCCATTTCTTTAGCTTTCTTGATTACATCAATCTGTTTCATTTTTCCTTCTTGTACTAACCTTAAAAAGCTATAAGAACTAACTCCAAGTTTCATATAATCATCCTAACCTATTATTTTTTGTAAAAATTCTACTGCTTCACGTATATCTTTCTCTGGATTTGCACCAACTTCTCTTTCAATGGTCAAAAATCCATTATAGCCTATATCCCATAAAGCTTTTATATACTTATCAAAATCTACGTTTCCACTTCCTAATGGTTTTTCTAAGAAATAATCATCACAATGAAATCCTTCTGGAATACCTTTAGCAAAACAATCATATATGTATTCTGGGTTGGATTCTTTCACCATAATACCATCTTTTGCATGAGTATGAACAATATAATCCTTTAATGTATATACTCCTTGTACAGGGTCATCACCTGTAACCATTACTAGATTAGCAGGATCATAATTTACTCTTACCCCTCTGCTATCTAAACTATCTAAAAAGTTCTTAAGAGTAATTGCTCTCTCTGGTCCAGTTTCTATTGCAAAATACGCCCCTACCTGATCCCCATAATTCCCTAACTCTTCACAGGCTTCCTGCATAATCTTGAATCTATCGTGATTCTTATCCTCTGGAACTACACCGATATGTGTTGTAACAATATCTGTTTCCAAATCTTTTGCTAAATCCATTATTCTCTTGGACATTTCTATCTTTTTCTTATTATCCTCTTTTATAGTAAAACCATGTCCGCCTAAATCTCCACATAAAGCAGAAACAGTAAGTCCATTGGATTTTATATAATCAAGTAATTCTCTTCTAGCTTGTTTGCTAAGATTATCAGGAGACATTTCACCTTTTACAGAATATATTTGTATTCCACTAGCCCCTACTTCCTTAGCTTTTTTGATACCTTCTTTTACACCGACTCTGAATGAGTCAACAATAACACCTATCTTGTTTTTCTCTGACATACTTATAACCTCCTATTATTTTATAATATTACCTCATGTCCTGACTTGGCAGATTCATAAATGGCATCTAATATTTTCATTATAGCTACACCATCTTCTCCTGGGTTTCTACATTCTGTATTATTAACTATACAATCTATAAAATGTGCTGTTTCCCTTTGGAATATTGCTGAAAACTTATCTGTTTCTTCCTTTACTATTGGTCTTTCTTCAACAAAATAATCGTTGTGCTCTTTATAGAATTCAAGTTCAGGCTCCATTTTGACTCCAGCCTTATCTCCATATAACATCAAATAATTATTATCTTCTTTTGTATGTAAAACCCAACTTGTTTCAATACTTAGAGTCATACCATTATCGTATTTGATTAATGCTGTTGCTGAATCTTCCACATCACAGAATGGATTATCTTTATCATAATCTTTTGCATTATATTTGCTAATACCTTTAATATATGGTTTTAGTCCTAGATGTTCAAAAGTTGATGCCATTACTGATACAGCTTTTGGTTTACCTGTTAGATAACTGATTAAATCAATAACATGAACTCCCAAATCTATTACAGGTCCTCCACCAGAACGTTTTTTATCACAGAACCATCCTCCTGGATTTCCCCATTTTCTCATATATCCTGTCTTGGCATAATACACATTTCCTAACTCATCATTTTCTATTGTTTCTTTTATGTAATTAGCATTCTTCTCAAACCTTCTAACAAAACCAACCATCAATAATTTATTTGTTTCTTTTGAAGTATCAACCATCTTTTGAGCTTCATCAGCATTCATTGCTAAAGGCTTTTCACATAAAACATCTTTTCCTGCTTTCATAGCTGCAATACTGATAGGTGCATGAGAATTGTTCCAAGTAGTTACACTGACAGCATCTAGGTCTTTCATCTTCAACATTTCATTATAATCTGTAAATATGTTTGGTATATCATGTTTAGCTGCATACTCCTCTGCTTTTTCTTTGTCCAAATCACATACAGCCACTAATTCTACATGTGGAAGTTTTTTGTAACCTTGTACGTGTAATTCACTAATATTCCCTGCTCCTATAATACCCACTTTCACTTTATCCATCTTTCAATCACCTCATAATTATTATTATTTAATCAACTTATATAGTGTTTACATTTACTATTTTGTAGTTTATTATATTACATATATGAGAAATCCACATTAATTCTATTGCTCAAAACTATAACTATATTGCTCACATTTAGATAGAAAAGATAATTCAAGAAAGGTAGTTAATATAATGGATAAATCTGTACTGCGTGAAAAAATGACTATGCCTAATCCTGATTTTTGTATGAAATTAATGAAAAATCATTCCATAGGTATTAATTCTACTGCTGTTTATGCTCATTGGCATAGGGAAATGGAACTCCTATATATAATTGAAGGCTCTGCTTTATTTAAATGTAACGATAAGTCTTTTATAGTTAATGAAAAAGACCTTGTAGTAGTAAATTGCAATGAAATCCACTTTGGACAGAATCTAACTGAGGATTTTCGATATTATTGTATTATATTAGACCCCCATATACTCAACAGCAGACTAATAGACCTCTGTGATTCTAAGTATATTAATCCAATAATAGAGAATAGAATATTATTTAAGAATTTAATAGTCAATGATGAATCTGTACAGCAATGCATAGAATCAATCAATGATGAATATACCAACCGTCAGGTGGGATTTGAATTATGTATAAAAGCTTCATTATACAAACTTATCGTTATATTGATGCGCCGTTACATTAATACCGTCCTTACAGATAATCAAGTAAAATATCGTACTCAGAACATAGATAGATTCAATAGAATCTTAAAATATATAGAAAACAATTATACCAACGCTTTGACCCTAGACCATATGAGTGAACAAGCACATATGAGTAAATATCATTTTTGCCGAATGTTCAAAAAGATGACTGGACATACTGTAACTCATTATATTAACTCTATACGAATACAAGAAGCTGATAATCTATTAATCAACTCTGACCTATCTATCAGTGAGATAGCATATTCAGTTGGTTTTCATGATACCAGTTATTTCAGTCGTATCTATAAAAATATAAAAGACACTTCCCCATCAAACAGACGAAAAAATGTTATAAAAGAATGATAATAAACACAATATAAAATAACCTCGCTCCCAGTACTGAGCAAGGTTATTTTAACCTGATTTAAATCTAATCTATTTTTTAACACTTCGCTTACGTTTAGTCATTAATCCTCCGATTCTACCTGTTTCTTTGGCAGTTAAGGATTTCCACCCACCAGCACTTACTTTATCTAGTAAACCTAATTCTTCGGCGATTTCATACTTTAATTTCTCATTTTCGGTAAGAACTTTTTTCTCTTTTTCATCTTTATTATTATTCTTTGCCATATATAACCACCCTTTCTATTTCAATTATGGGGTTATATTGGATATTTTATACATTATTACTGAAATCTTCTTAATTCATAACTTTTATATACTTATCTCTTTTCCAACACTAAAAGCATATAGTATCTTTTCACTTACTTTCATTCCCATGATATTTTCAAGGGCTATGGAATATAATTCCATCTGTTTTTTATATCGTTTTACTAGAACCTCTTGTTCATGTGGTTGTATATAATCAGTTTTATAATCTACTAACACGATTTTATCATCTTCAATAAAATAACAATCAATAACCCCTTGCACCAAAGCTTTTTCATCTATATTGCAGTCATTATAGATATCTTTCAATGGTACACCCAATACAAAAGGAACCTCTCTTTTTAATCTACCATTGCCTTCTGCATTAATAATTCTCTGTAAAAGATTGCTCTTACTGAATCTTAGAATAGACTTAATACGTATACTTCTCTTTTCTTTTTCAGTTAATATTTCTCCTTGCTGCAAGCTGTCTAAGTAATCAACTATGTAATCGTAGTTATGTAACTCATTAAAATCTATATGCTGCATTACTTTATGGAATGCTGTTCCCTTTTCACTGGAAGTAAGGCTTAGTTTTTCTTCCATGAATCTTGGCTTATATGGCTCAAAATCATTAAACATTTCTTCATGTTCTATTAATTCATCTGGCATACTCTGTTTTTTGATTTCCGAAACAGATATTTTTATTGGCTTTAATACTGCATCCCCATGAGGGTATGTCCAATTCAGACTACAATCAAAATAGTCTCTAGGATACTCACTATAACTTTTTTCACAGTCCCAATTCAATAGATTTTCATAGGTTTCATTTTTTGCATCTTTAACGTCTTCTTCTCTACTAATGATATCATCTATTGTTACTATCTTTATGTCCCATGAGGCTTCGTGCTCCCATAACTCCTCAGGTGAACATATAGAAGGATTATCTAGTAAGTTTCTCATTATTTCACCCTCCCTATGTCTTAATAAGGCTGGTATAATAAAATCCATGTATGAATGTCCACTGGCTATTACCTGTGGTATCAACAATCTATCTGGGAAAAATAAGTATCTAGATAATTTTTCTACTTTTTTACATAAATCCTTACAACTACCTACTAGAATTAATTTTTCTCTTGCCCTAGTTAGAGCAACATATAATATTCTCAGTTCCTCCGATATATTTTCATTCTTTATTTTCCTGCTTATTATAGCTTTTGGTAATGTTTTAACTTCATATCGCAACTCATAATTCACATATTTTGGTCCAAGACCCAAGTCTTGATGTAGAAGTATATGTTTATTAAGGTCTTGCATATTGAACTGTCTACCTATCCCAGCAATAAAAACTATAGGAAACTCAAGTCCCTTACTCTTGTGTATACTCATAATCCTAACTAGGTTTTCACTCTCTCCAAATACAGTAGCTTCTCCCATGTCAATTGAATACTTATGTATTTTCTCCAAATATCTAATGAAGTTGAATAATCCTTTATAACTGGTTGATTCATATTTTATGGCTTTATCAATAAGCAAATCCAGATTAGCCCTTCTCTGTCTTCCTCCAGTCATTACTGATACATAGTTATAGTAATGTGACCTATCATAAATATCAAGAATCAAGTCGTTAAGAGGCATATAGACAGCTTTTTCCCTCCAATCATTCAATAACTCATTGAAACGATTTAATTTTACACTAAGCTCATCTTCATTAATTGTCCCAAGGATATATTGCTCATATGCATCATAATACTCACCTTCTGGTAAAGCTGCCTTGATTCGTACTAATTCATCAGCTTTTAGTCCAACAATAGGTGATCTTAACACAGATATCAATGGAATATCTTGTCTAGGATTATCTATTATCTTCAATAATGAAAGTACTGTCTTAACCTCAATAGTATCAAAATACCCAGAAGTAGCATCTGTATAAGCTGGTACATCATAATTGATTAACTCAGTAACAAATCCATCTGCTCTAGTACTGGTACTTCTCATTAATATAACTATATCCTTATACATAGCTGGTCTATATTTACCCAGCTTTTTATCATATACATAATATGGGTTAGATGGATTAACAAGCTCTTTTATTCTTTCCGCAATAACTTTTGCTTCTAATTCTTCCCCTTCATTATTTTCTTCACTATAAATATCTTTTTTATCTATAAAAATAACTTCTGAAGGTCCTGCTGTTTCACCATCCATAAACTCTTCATAATTAGCCCCAAGGTACAAAGCAGCTGTATCATCATAGATTACATCCCCATATTGATTGGACATGATTTGACTGAATAGATAGTTAGTACAATCTATGACACTTTTCCTGCTACGAAAATTCTTATGCAGATCAATTTTTTGATATAAGCTTTCTTCTATAGAATATTTCTTGTATTTTTCCATAAACAACTCTGGCTTAGCTAATCGAAACTTGTAGATACTTTGTTTCACATCACCTACCATAAACATATTAGGTTCATTACTCAATACTTTTGATACACTTGTCAATATGGTTTCCTGTACCAAGTTACTGTCTTGATATTCATCTATAAGTATCTCAGTAAACTTGTCTTGTAATTCTATCGCCGCATTAGATGGCGTTTTTTTACCTTCTTCATCTTCCCCTATCAAAATGTTCAACGCTAAGTGTTCTATATCATTAAAGTCAATTATATTCTTTTCAGCTTTTGCATCCTGATACTTTTCTATGAATTCTTTCACAAGATTACACAGTGTCTTTATTACTGGATATGTATTATTTATATCATCCATAATACTATCCCCACTCTTGAAAAAGAACTCCGATTTTATTTTATTGTAATTTTCCTTAACATCATCTCTAATACCTTTTATTCTCTCTTGTAGTACCTTGTCCACACCTTTTTTACATCTTCCAATAGCACCAAAACCAACCTTAATTATTTCTTGGGAAATATTTTCCAAAGAGGTATCCAAGATATCATTGATTCCAACCAAATTCTTTAAATCCAATAATATAGCATCCAAATATCCTATCGGTCCATTATCACTATTACATATACTCTTACATTCTTCCAAAATCTTTATGTACATGGGGATCTCATCTTTTAGAACCTGCTTAATCATCAAAGCCCACTGAGAATCATCAATATTATCTATCCCCTCTAAATTGAGTTGCTCTGACATTTCATCCAACCATATCTCAGGCCAAGGATTACTCATAGCAAATCTATGTAACTCCAAGATTAATTCCTCTATCCTATCATCTGATTTCCCCGAAGTATAACTCTCAATTAAATCAATGAAATCCCCATTATCCTCTAATTGATATTTCTCTTCCAACAATTCTTTTATAGTATCACTTTTAAGAAGTGTCAATTCTGTCTCATCTGCTACTCTAAAGGAAGGGTCCAAGTTAATAAGATGAAAATTATTCTTGATTACATTAAGACAAAAAGCATGTATAGTCATTATATTGGAATTAGGTAATAACGATAGCTGTTTATGTAAATATTTATTCTCAGGATTTTCATCTATCTTCTTCTCCAATGCATCTGATATTCTCTCCCTCATCTCTGAAGCAGCTGCATTAGTAAAGGTTACAACCAGAAGTTTATCAATATCAACAGGCTTTTCCCCATCAACAATCATTTTAATAATACGTTCAACAAGTACAGCTGTCTTTCCTGAACCAGCTGCTGCAGAAACTAATAAATTCCGATTCCTTGTATCAATAACACTTTGCTGTTCTAACGTCCATTTTACACCTGACATGAGCATTTCTCCTAAACTATAATCGTATTCTTTTTTTATTATAGTCTATATGTATAATTAGGGCAATAGCTAGAGTTTTATGTTTAATATAGTGGGATGCTTCCGTAAAGGCAATATCTTTAATCTTTCCTTATGGCTCGTGGCTTTGGTAAGGTATTCTAGGTGTTACTTTTCCTTTCCGTTAATCGTCCTGATTAAAGGAAAGGCGTTCACCGTCCATGGTTCACTTGACGTAACACCTAGAATACCTTACCTTTTTGTTTTCGTTGAAAGATTAAAGACATTGCATTTACTAGGCTCTTGGTGTTTCAGTATCGTATATTTACCAACTTAATATTTCTACCCACTAGCATTCATATGCCCTTACCGAAGGGAGTAAAGGGGTATGTGAAGTAGTGAGCCATGGACGGCGAACCCGGCAATTTAAACATGGACGTTTAACGTGCCGGCGAAACATACCCCTTTACTCCCTGACCGTATGCCCATATCCCCCAACTACTACAGTAGGTATAATAAAAAATCTCTTGTCTGGCTTTTCATAACCAACAAGAGATTTTTTATCAATTCTTCTTTATCATCTTTAATCTAGTAAATTCTTCTCGTTCTTTTTCTTCCAAGGCATTTTGTATATGTTTTGTTAAATCAGTGTATCTTGGAATCATTATGTTTTTAAGAGCATTAGCTCTTTTCTGAGTCCTTTTGATATTAATAGCAAGTCTGTAGATTGCGTTTTCTACTTCTGCCATAACTACTGTCAACTGCTTAACTTTATAGAACTTACTGAATGCTTCGTCAAGAGATAACGTTGTTCTGGCAAAGCCATACTGGGGATGTATTTCTTCCTCAGGTATACTAATTATAGGTATCTCTACACCCATGATACTCCTTGTTTTTATTTCAATATTCTTTTCTTCTTCTACAGCAGTACCTATCTGCTCAACAGTACTAATACCTATAGACATATTAGCATTTTGCAGGGCTTCATATGCCTCCGTAAAAGTTGAATCAATGTGAGATTGAATTTCTTCAGCCTTATCAATGAGGAGCATCATTTCTCTTACCAGTATATTCCTTTTTTTATCTAATAACTCATAACCCTGCTTAGACAACCTAAGAGTGTTTTTTGCTACAATCAAATTACCTTTAGTAGGAAATAATGTTGTATCCATATCAATCACTTTCCTTTACTGAGTTTAGCTAATATGAGTAATCTAATTCGCTTCCTCATAATAAGGTTTATAATATTTATCCAATACTTCTTCATCAACTCTGTCAAGCTCTTCTCTTGGCAATATACCAAGAAGTCTCCAGCCTAGATCAAGGGTTGCATCCATGAAACGGTTCTCATCTCTAGCCTGTGATACGAATAATTCTTCAAATACCTTACCGAATTCCATATATTTTTTATCTATATCAGATAACTCATCTTCACCAATTACTGATGCCAGAGCTTTTACTTCTTGAACATGAGCATAAGAGGCAAATAATTGATTGGCTATCTGAGGGTGATCTTCTCTGGTGAATCCTTCACCAATACCGTCCTTCATAAGTCTAGACAATGAAGGTATTACTATTATTGGTGGATAGATTCCTTTTTGATGCAATGACCTATCAAGAACAATCTGTCCCTCTGTAATATATCCAGTTAAGTCAGGTATAGGATGGGTTATATCATCATTAGGCATAGTCAATATAGGAATCTGTGTGATTGAACCTGATCTATCTCTTAACATTCCTGCTCTTTCATACAAAGAAGCAAGGTCACTGTACATATAACCTGGGAAACCTTTTCTACTAGGAATCTCTCCTTTGGATGAGGATATTTCTCTAAGTGCTTCACAATACGAAGTCATATCAGTCAGTATGACAAGTACATGCATATTATGTTCAAATGCCAAATACTCAGCAGTCGTTAAAGCACATCTTGGAGTAACAATTCTTTCTACAACTGGGTCATTAGCACGATTAAGGAACATTACAACTTTCTGTAATACACCACTTTCTTCAAAACTTCTTCTGAAATACTCTGCAACATCATTTTTTACACCCATTGCTCCAAAAACAACAGCAAAGTTATTTTCATCATCATTACCTGTAAGTCTAGCTTGTTTAACTATCTGAACAGCTAGAGCATCATGAGGCAGACCATTTCCTGAGAATACAGGTAATTTCTGACCTCTTATCAGAGTAGTAAGTCCATCTATTGCCGAAATACCTGTTTGAATATAGTTTCTTGGATATTCTCTTGATATTGGATTGATAGGGCTTCCATTAATATCTTTGCTAACATCAGGTATTATATCACCTAGCCCATCAATTGGTCTTCCAAGTCCATCTAATGTTCTACCTAATATTTCTTTTGATAAAGGCATTTCAAGAGCTTTACCCCTGAAACTTGTCCTTGTATTAGCGCTTGATATACCTGTAGTTCCTTCAAAAACTTGAATAACAGCTATATCATCTTTTATTTCTATGACCCTGCCTACTCGTTCTTCTCCATTTTCAAGTTTTATATCAACCATTTCTTCATATGATACATCTTTTACACCCCTAAGAACTACAAGGGAACCAGTTACTTGTTTTAATCCTAAATATTCTATACTCATAGCTTCTTCCTTTCGAAACTCTTATAACTTTCCTTTACTTCATCATAGAAATTATCAACTTTTTCTTTCAGTAAATCAAATTCTTTTAGATTGTTATTACTTACATTATATTTCATCTTGATCATTTCATCATATATACCTGTTTTTCTAAGCTGGGACATTGGTATGCCCCCATTAACCAACTCTTTTGATTTATCTTGTAGATATAGAATGATTTCCATCATCTTATATTGTTTTTTCATAGGTACATAAGTATCAATATCATTGAATGCATTCTGTTGTAAGAATCCTAATCTAATCACTTTTGATATCTCAAGAGTTAATTTTTGATCTTCAGGTAAGATATCCGCTCCGATTAATTTAACAATTTCCATTAATTTGCTTTCTGCTTGAAGTAAACTCACTATCTTAGTTCTCAATTCAAAGAAATCATCAGCTACTTTAGTTTCATACCAATTTTCCAAGTCGTCTATATATTCGCTATAACTATTAAGCCAGTGTATAGCTGGATAGTGCCTTGAATAAGCTAATTGCCTGTCAAGAGCCCAGAAACATCTAACAAACCTCTTAGTATTCTGGGTAACAGGTTCTGAGAAATCTCCCCCTTGTGGTGAAACAGCACCGATTATACTTACTGACCCTTCACTGTCATTAAGATTATCCACATATCCTGCTCTCTCATAGAATTGTGATAATCTTGATGGTAAGTAAGCAGGGAAACCTTCTTCTGCTGGCATTTCTTCAAGTCTACCAGATATTTCCCTAAGTGCCTCAGCCCATCTAGAGGTTGAATCCGCCATTATGGCTACATGATAACCCATATCCCTATAGTACTCAGCTAAAGTTATTCCTGTATATATGGAAGCTTCTCTTGCCGCAACGGGCATGTTTGAAGTATTCGCTATCAATATGGTTCTATCCATAAGTGACTTACCTGATTTTGGGTCTATCAGCTTTGGAAAATCTTCTAAAACCTCTGTTATCTCATTTCCTCTTTCTCCACAACCAATATATACAATGATATCAGCATCACTCCATTTTGCTAACTGATGTTGGGTCATTGTCTTTCCAGTACCGAATCCACCTGGAATAGAGGCTGTACCACCTTTTGCAATTGGGAATAACGTATCAATAACTCTTTGTCCCGTAACAAGAGGTATTGTAAGTCTTCTCCTGTTCTTAAAAGGTCTTGCCATTCTTACTGGCCATTTTTGTATTAAGTCCAATTCTTTTATTTCATCTTGCTCTGTCTTAATCTTAACAATAGTATCATGGACTTTGTATCTTCCATTAGGAGCTGCATATTCTACTACTCCCGACATATATGGGTGCATCATAACTTTATGTATAACCAGATCTGTTTCCTTAATCTCAGCTATAACATCTCCGCCTTTAATGTTATCACCTTTTTTTACAACAACTTCAACTACCCACTCTTTTTCAGTGTTAAGAGATTCTATATCAAGTCCTCGGCTTATAAAAGAACCAGAAATCTCCTCCATCTTTTTCAAAGGACGTTGAATACCGTCAAAAACTCCACCTATAATACCAGGTCCTAATTGAAGTGACAAGGGTTCACCTGTTGATATTACAGGTTCTCCTACTTTAATTCCAGTAGTTGATTCATAGACCTGTACAATTATATCTTCATTCTCTATACTGATGACTTCACCTATCAACTTGGCATTTCCAACTAAAACCATTTCCAACATCTTAAATTTACTGCTGCCTCTTACGGTTACAACAGGTCCATTTACACCAACAATCATATCATCTTTGTTCAATGTGCCACCTTCTTTACTCGATTTCAAGATTACAATTATGCAAAAATGTTTCTTTCTGCTCGTATAATTTACTGTAAAATGAATCATCTAAGTATATATTTTTAGTCTTGTTAAATATCTTACATCCACCAATCATTTTTTTATTCTTGTCTTCAAGAACAATCTTATTATCAAATTCTTTATTTAGCCTGTTAAGATACTTTTCATCGGTATGGGCAATATAGATTAATATTTCCCCATCTCCTATTTTAGCTATATCTTCTTTTATCATGTTTATAAGATACTCTTGATATTCTTTTTTCTGGGTAAACGCTTCTAATTCTTTTTGAGCATCCAGAAAAGTACCTTTTATAATTTCTTCTCTAGCTTTTAATATTTCTCGTTTGCTATCCATAATAGATCTTGAGATTATTTCATTTTTCTCTTTTTGTATACTTTTTAATCCACTTTGAATTATTTCATAAGCTTTGGATAGATATGCAAGCTCTTTTTCTTCATATATTGCTTCAAGTTCTTTTTCTGTTTGCTCCATTATTTCTTTTCTTTGATTACTAACATCTGTCATGATATCATGAGCAAACTTATCTATCTTTTCTTCAACAATTCGCATAATTACCCTTCTTCCTTTTTAACAGTATTAGACGAAAACAAATATCTTGTATTATATCTTTAATCCAATAGCTTCTCTGACATATTTTGTAATTGAATCAGGTGTTCTTCCTGTACCATGTCTATCAGGAATCTCTACAATCAAAGGTGTGTGATAATTAAGTTTTATGTCTTTTATCTTATCTGCAATTAGTTTCCCTAGTTTTTCTGTGATTAATATTATGCCTATATCCCTATCTTTTAGAGCTTCATCAAGGGCATTTCTTATTTCTTCCATTTCATGGACAACTACACCTTCAACACCTGCTAATCTCATACCTGTTTTCGTATCAACGTTATCACTTATAAGGTACATTTTCATAGCTAATCTACCTCCGTTTGCTTTTTAACCTAAAATCAATATAGATATGATAAGTCCATAGATAGCAATACCTTCAGCAAGACCAACAAAGATAACTGTTTTACCTAATAATTTTGAATCCTCACTAATAGCACCTATAGCTGCTGAACCAGATACGGCAACTGCAATTCCTGAACCAATAGCAGCCAAACCAGTAGATAATGCTGCTGCTATATATCTCATACCTTCTGCACTAGCAGCTGCTTTTTCCGCAGTTTCTGCTGCTAAAGCTGTAGTTCCACCTGTTAACAAAACAACAGTAGCAACTATTAAAATCCCAAAGAAACTCAAAACATTTATTCCTAAAATCGTTTTGGCTTTACTTCCATCAATACCTTTTTTTATTGCATATACTCCAGTACCCACTGTAACAACCACTAATAAAAGTGCTAAACTCATTACTATATCCATTATATTTTCCTCCTTGATTTTCCCATAAGCCACATTTTACCTATCATTACGCGGCTTCATTCTATTTATAATAATTTTATCTACAACTCTTTGCAACCAATATCTATGTAATACATTACACATTATATATTAAGTTGCTTGTTTATCTTTTATCTTGAATGGATTAAAGCTTATGCCTTCACCACTAAAGAATCTACTAAATAATTCGTAGTACTCCAATCTTAATCCTTGAATACCTACTATCAAACCTTCCAGACAGATAATCAATATATTACCGAAAATCATTACAAATATACTTCCTGTACCACCCACCATATCTGCCATCATATGGAAAGCTAAAAAGAAACCAACATGATTAAGTGCGAAAGCACCAACTCTTATAAATGATATGGTATTACTTAAGATGGCAAGTAATGTTTCAATAAGTTCAAATATGGCTTCAATAAAATATCCGCCTTTATCCTCAGGTAATATATGTTTCTTTTTCTCTATCAAGTTTCCTAACGGATGTGATAAAAAGATTAATATCAATGGTACCACAATCAATAATAGAATCTGCCATGCTGCAATCTTATAATCACTTATCAATACTTTTGATAGAATTAAATAAATAAGTGCAAGATAGAAAATCAAACCTGTTATTCCATTCCTATCAAAAAGCAACTGTCCCATCTTTTTCTTTTTAACTGCATTCCATATATTTAGAACCATTGCCATTATTAATAATAAAACACCAAATCCAACAGCAATTATTAATACTAATTGTTTATTTTCCATAGGATTAATCATTGGTATGAATCCAAATATCTCTCTTAGAAGCTCTTCATTACCAAATATGGAACCATAGAAGAGACCGAATATCGCTGAAGCTATACCTGCATATATACCAATCTTCCCTAAGGCGTTTCCTTTTTTCTTATAAACATAATAACCTAACAATGCTATGACTAAACCCTGTCCCATATCTCCAAACATCATACCAAACATTAGTAGGTATGTTATAGCTACAAAAGGTGTAGGGTCAAGTTCATTGTAAGATGGTGTACCATACATCTTGACTAATGACTCAAATGGTTTAAAGAACTTATTATTTCTTAGTTTTGTTGGCGGTTTTGTTTTCTTGACTGCTTCATCCTCTTCAACAATACACGTTATGTCATCATCTTCTTTAATCTTTCCCATAAAATCATCCAGCTGACTCTGAGGAACCCAGCCAGTAAGATAAAACGCATCCTTTGAATGGACTACATGTCTCCTTACATCAAACACCTGATCCAACTGGTTGATGATATTATAGATATCAGTGATCTTATGATAATTTTCTTTGTAGAAGTTATCTATCTTCTTGTCAATTTCTTTTTCTTCATCTGATAACTTTGCCAAAGTATCATCTATACTCTTGATTACTTCTTTTGGATGTCCTTTTACTTCACCAGAAATCCTTATTCTTTCAAAGTATAACGATGCAAAGAGACTATCAATGCTTTCTTGTACTATCTTAGGCATGAAGTACAGTAAGAATACGTGGTCATCTTCCTCGAATACTTTGAATACTATTACTTCCAGATCTTCAACATAGTCATTTAGTTTTTTGAAACTATCTTTTGGCATTTTACCAAACCTGAATTTCATAAACTCAAACTCAAATAGTTTATTAATCTCAATATCTACGTTTTTAATTGGAATAATCTGTTTCCTTATCCTCTTATTTATTTTTATCTTATTACTAATATCTTCTTTTTGCTTCATAAGTTCTGATAACTCATTACTCAAATCTTCTACTACAGGTTCTACGTCAAGAGCGCAATTAATTTGTTTGTCATCAATATCAATCTGCTCTAATTTGATGTCAAGATTCTCGCATAATTTACCTAATTTCTTAATCACATTATCATAGGGATTTTTTATAGAAAATGGGTATAATCCTTTAACTGAATCTAGTATTGAAATTGCATTAACCAACTGTACATCATATGGTAAAACATTCTTGATTACAAAGTAATCCAAGGCTTTAATTGGTCCAGCTACATTTACAAAAAACATTTTTTCAATTGACATGAAATCGCCTCCTCCCTATTTTCCAAAACCGATTAAAAATTTCTTAATTTTGTTTGGATCAACGTCATATCTTATGCCTTCGATAATAGTTGTTATATTCATTATCTCTACCTCTTTAGCGAACATATACCCAAGTATGGGTGCTATAGAGAATGGATACATACTTATATTTTTATCATGGATATTAAGTATATACTCGTAGAACTCCTTTTCCCAATAATGTTCATCTGAAGATAATATGTCATTATAGGGAGTTTTTTTCAATATTTCCATTATTTCTTCTACACTGGTAGAATTAATAAGTAATCTCAAATCTTTCTGACTCAACTTATATCGATAGGGTATATGATATCGGTATAAAATCTCTTTTGATATGTTATAATAATGCTTTCCTCTATATACCCACATGATGTTACGTAAATCCGCCTCCAAACCTATAATATGGTTAGCAATCTTTTTATCTGTACCACTAACCAATTCAGGTTGTGCGATAAGTTTTTTATAATAATACATGTCCAGTGCCATCTCTGCTGAAAAAAGGTCTATATGATTATCATCTTTTATTAATGGATTCAATATTTCGTAAAAATTAGTTTCCTTCAATCCATTAACAAACGTTCTAATATCCTTAGCAGCAAACAACTTATTAAAATCAATAACACTATATTTATTAATAAAAAATAATCTTCTATCAATTTGGTGTATATCGCCACCCATTTGTAATGTTCTAAGCATTTTCTTCAAGTCTTCTATCTCTTGTCGTCGATAAATATATCTAAAAACAGATTTTTCATTTCCTTTGAGATATCTACCTATTTTAAGAGCTTCTCTGATAATAGATTTATATAAAAGCATTTCGACTTGACCTCTATGAACATTACTCTCATTTAATTCTTGTAAAAAGTCGTTATAATAAGTATTGTTTTTTAGATATATCGCAACTTCTAGTACACTGTTTCGTAGAAGTAGTTGCTCATAGTCATCTTTTGTGAGCATCTTGCCTTTCATTGCCCTAATCTTAGTAGAAAGATGACTGTACTTGAACGTTGCTAGCATATACTCACCTCTCTAGAACTGCTTTTACAAGCTCATCACTCCATATTTTCCTTTTTTCCTCTCCATAGAGCTTCATTTTTTCTAGTCTTTCTTTTGCTTTTTTTATATACTCATCTGCTTCAGCTTGAGCTTCATCAAGTTCTCTTTGCCTGAGTTGTTTGACTTTTCTATTTGCATCATGTAATATCTTATCTTTCAACTCTTCTACTTTATCTAACATTTCCTTGTGTTTATTTTCTTTTTCCTCTTTTGTTGTGTCCAATACCTCCCTAGCTTTATTTTCAATAGAAATTATTTTATTGATGATAGCTTCCATCACCGCACCTCTTTTCTATAACCTCTTTTCTTATACCTCTTTTACCTTCCTCTTTTTTAAACCTAACTTATATGATATCAAAATTTTTTAAGAATCTCAACTTTTATCTATTTTTTCCCATACCTCATTTTTACTCATATTATTCAATATTCTATATTCATTATCACCCATAGAATTATCGAACTGGCAAATAGATGAATATTTACAATATTCACAAGCATTGTCCTTGCTGTTTTTGTATGGATGTATGAGGATATTCCCTTTCATGATTTCTCTACCAATCTCCTCTGTCTTATCCTTGACAAAATCCATCAATAAATCAAATTGTTCTTTAGAAGCCACTGAAGACCTCTTTCCAATAGTCCCTTTTTTTGTTATTTGAACTGGTATTATATCTGAGTAATTATCAATATCTTTGTCCATCTTGTTGATGATATGAACATCTTCCAGGACAAGTCCATTCATCTTCAAACTTTTAATGATTTGTTTTTCCAGTTCATCCTTATTAAGTTCTGATTCTGTTTTTATTATAGGGTCATCGATGTGATAGTAAAAAACACCTGCTGGTACTATTTTTTTAGTTGTTTTCTTATCCTCTAATTCTGTTACAGCATTAAGATAAACCAACAACTGTAATTGCAATCCGTAATAAAGAGCAGTAATGTCAAATTGTTTATTACCTGATTTATAATCTATTACTTTTACATAAATAGTATCATCTGTCTCATATCTATCAACTCTATCAATTCTACCTTTTAATTTCATGGTTTTTTCATCATCAAAATCAATTTTCAGAGATTCAAGGTCCCCTTTATCAGGGTCAAATGCTACTTCATAATCAGTAGGCTTGAATTCTCCTTTTTTAATATGATATTGAAGCGCCCAAATAGCTCTTTTGGTTATTCTTATAAGTCTATTGATCAGATAAGTGTTTCTTCCTGTGCTGTAAAAGATATTATTGCAGTATTTATCAGCTATCTGTAGAACTGTTTCTTCTACTAATCTATCCCTTACATCATCTTCAATTTGGTTCCATTCCAATTCCCTTTTACTTAACTTCTTAGAGAATTCATCTATGGACCTGTGAAATAATATTCCTATATCAGGCATAGTTATTTCTCTAACCACTCTTTCTGATACGTTTAATCCATAATCCAAGAAATGTGCAAAAGGACATTTTGCAAATTCTTCCAATCTAGAAACACTATTAATAAGTGTATCTGTATAAATACTCGTAACTAATTCATCTGGCAAGAATTCTTCTGTATTAATATGATACAAACCGTTAACAGCTGATTTTACTGAATGTCTCCAATTGTCATTGCTATAGTACCAGCTATATACATCTTTCCAATAATCCGTAAGCCCGATATTATTATATTCACGTAATTTGTTAAGCATATTTCTGAAAGTAGGTTTTTGAAGATATATTTTATCTTCATCTTGTTGTAATTCTATATCGACAACTTCTAGATTCCTAAATATTTTTTTAATTCTACTAATAAGTATTGACGGTCGCATTGATTTACCATCTATATCTGTTCTGGCATAGCTGAGATACAGCTTGTTACTGGGTTTTGTTAAACCAGTATATATCAAGAATTGTTCTTCAAATACTTTTTTCTTAGTACTTGGAGCAAGTTCTATACCTTTTTCAACTAATTTATCTTTGTCGGAATCAGATAATATATTAGCCTTAACTGATATCTTAGGTATCTTACCTTCATTAAGTCCTATTATAAATAATGCTTTTATTTCCCTTAACCTTGACCTCTCCAAATCACCCACTACAACTTGGTCAAGTCCTGGCGGGACAAGTCCCATCTCGCATTGTTCTAATCCTGATTCTAATATAACACTGTATTCGTTAAGTGTAATTTCTTCGTCACCTAGTATATCTACTATATTATCCAATAACTCCATTATAATTTTATAGATAGCCTTATATTCTTTTTCTAAGAGTAACTCATTATCCAGTCTGAATCTTTCACTTCGATTATATATTTTTTCTTCCACATTCAAAGTTACTATAAGATTATACAAAGCTTGGGTTATATCTTTGACTTTAGCCTTTTTATGCCCTATGTTTCTACCAAATTCTAATAATGGATTTACTATTTTATCCCTAGTCACATTTATTCTTTGTAATTGTTCATTAGCATATTCATCATTAATTTTATTATTTATGTATGGGTATTCAAAAACCTGTTCCCATTGTTTTCTTCCTTTTATTCCATATGCCAAAACATAATTTTCTATGATATCTATATCCTCTATAGATATCCCTGTCAAACTGGTTTTAAGATATCGGAATATAGTTTCATATGTATATCCTTTATTAATTATTGAAATGGCAGCTCTAATAAATTCTACTAACGGATTTGATAGGATATCTTTCTTTTTATCTATGAAAAATGGGATATCATATTCCTTAAAACATCTTGATATAATCTTTTCATATCCATCTAAATCACCAGTTACCACTGCTATCTCTCTATATCTATAGTTGTTTTCTTTTATTAGATTAATTATATTATCAGATAGATTAATTACTTCTTTTCTGATATTAGGTGCTGTATGTATATGAATATCACTTTTTTCTTCATTATATATCTTATACGGGTATCTAAAAATGTTTCTTTCCAGATGTTCTAATGCTTTATTTTTATATCTATTGCATTTATTATCAAGTAATATATGTTTTAATACTTTTACTTTACTTTCTTTCGCTAGATTATTAAGCTTGTAGATTGTTTTCTTGGTTTCATAAAATAGTTCTGATTCATCTGATAGATCATCTAATTTATTTATATTATCTATTGTAAGAGTGAGATATGTTTCTCTGGATTTCTTTAATATCTCGTTTAACACTTTATATTGTATAGGTGTAAATCCATAGAATCCATCTATCCAAATTGTAGCTTCCTCTAATAGATTGGATTGTTTTATTGATTCACTTAATATATCTAAGGTATCTTCATTAGTAATATATTCTTTCTTGATAAACTCTTTGAATCCATCATAAACAATCTGTAAATCATTAATCTTAGTTTGTAATAAAGGCTTATTACTTAATTCTACTAATGATTTTGTTAAGTCTTGTGATGATATATCATATTGATAGAGTTCTGTTATAACACTTTTCAATTCTTTAATAAATCCAGGTTTCCCTGAATTCTTATAAAATAATCTAAGCTTCTCCTTATTTTCCTCAATGACTTTTCTTATAACCATACCTTTACCTGTATTGCCAAGTAAAGTCTTATTGGCTCCACCTATCTCATCAAGTATACGATAAGCTAATCTTTGAAAACTTAAAACCTCTATTTGCATGATACCTGACGAAGGATGAAGTTTAACAATATCCTTTTGAGTTTCTAGAGTAAATTGTTCAGGAACTATCATAATAAGGGGTTTATCAATATTTTTCATGGATTCTTTAATAATCTTATCATAGCAATAATATGTCTTTCCTGCTCCAGCACATCCTAGTATATATTGTAATGACATATTTATCCCCCTAACTACATATCTATATTTATTGAAATATTTTTTTCATATTAAAAATTTCATGCATAATTATTTTAACAGATTAATTACTATATGTTAAGAAAAAAATGACCCAATCAAATATTGATTAGGTCATTTATATTATTGATTTAATTTATATAAGTAAAGCTCTTTCTCTCCTAATTTATCTTTGTTCACGCTGTCTTCATCTTTCTCTAATATTGAAACTCTATCTGGGTTTCCATCAGAGATATATTTTTTTTCTGGATGTTGTTCATAATAGTCAAAGAACCATCCCATATCTTGAACTTCTCCTTTTGACCCTCTAGCCCTAGCCACATTCAATGGATCAAATTTTGTATGTAGTGGTGGGTAATATGGCGCACTTGCTCCTTCTTTGAAAGCAACAGAGTAATTGTACTTTATATTATTGTACTCACCATCTAATACTAGATTACGTAAGGCTTTTACTGGTCTGTTTCCAAATGTATATGCTAATGAATCAACTGTATAATCTGGAACAGCATTCTTGATGATCTGATCGACTATACCAATGTTTTTCATTATTTGTCTAGAATCCAATTTGCTCAACATTTGTGTTTTATCATGGGATGCTGTATGATTACCAACGTCATAACCATGGTCTACCAACCATTTGATTCTTTCCTCAACTGTTCCAGCACCTTCAAATATTTTTTGACCATTTATATATAAACCAGCTTTACTATCAAACCCTGGATGTGTTTTAGAGAATCTTTCTATTATTTCAATAGCCGTACCAGGCTTAGGAACTAGTTTTCCATTTTCTTCTATCAATGAAAAAGTTGAACTGAGCCCATCATCAAAGGTAAATACTATAGGTGTATATCCAGCTTCTATATTAATATTATTATCTATATAGTCTCTAACAGATATAGGTCTATATTTATGGTCATACATGTACTGTAACTGTTCAAGTAATTGTTCTTCAGTTACATGATAAGGTGGTAGATCTATGATACCATGATACATAATTACCATTATATGTCCTAATTCATTAGGTTTAACTGCTTGATAATCAATCTCTACTGGTTTCTTTGCTTCTTCTTCATCTTTTGTATCAGTATTCTCACTATCATCTTTTATTTCTTCATTTTTATCATTGTCATCTATTTCATCTTTTTGTTTATCTATATTATTTTCTTTTTCATTATCGTTGTCTATCCCTGTATTATTTTCATCTGGGTCTATCATTTTACAGGATACACTCATCAATACTACAATCATCACTAACATAACTAATTGGGATAGTTTAAAAATTCTACTTTGTTTTGTCATAGGTCTTTTCATCCTTTCCTTGTTTAAAGCAGGTCAAACTTTAGTGATTAAACCTCTCCATCCACTAAAAGCAAACATATAGCTTATGGATTTCTAAAAATTATATAAAATAATTTTGCATAACCTTCATATTTTAGTCCTATCTTAAATAAAATATATTAATCGGACTATTTGTATAAGGAGGCAATTATGAGATCAACCAAAATTATCGTTCTACAACTAAAACAAATAATATATACTGTACTATTTGTCATAGTTGGAATATGTTTAATATTATTACTTATCTACATGTTCAATAATAAAAGTGATACTAAAGCACCTGTAATGGCTACTTATGTTCCTGGAGTTTATACATCATCCATTGTAATCGAAAATCAACCAGTCAATGTTGAAGTTGTGGTTGATAAAAATCATATTAACTCAATTAATCTAACTAACCTGGACAGTGCTATTGCTACACTTAACCCTGCTCTAGTACCAACATTGAGTGACCTAGAGATTCAACTTGTCAATGATACCAGCTTTGAAAACCTAAGCATTAAAACAGATACTAAGTATACGTCCTCACTACTTCTTGGCGCAATAGAAAAAGCCCTAGATAAGGCTAAGCCAGAAGACGTACATAATAAAGAAAACAAATAATTATAATTGCCAGTCAATAAAGTATTTATCTATTTCGTTATGGGTTACAGCAACTAGAAATTTATCAACTATTTTAAATATATCTGTCTCATCTTTTAACTCTACTTTGATAGAATTAGGTCCAAACTTAATTCTATCATTTTTAATCTTTTTATCTTTTACTTTTGCCACCCAAGCTCTGAATCTATCTTCCCAATCATTTATCATAGATTCTTCTATTTCCTCATAGCCATACATCTCGGCTTTAATTTCTTCAACAAATTCTTCTAATTCTAATTTAATCATAACTAACCTCCGTAATATTTCTTTTTTTATAAGTTACATAAAACTTTCAAAGCTCTTTTTTTAACTTCTATATGAAGTGGATACTCTGGACCTGTTTCTCCATCAATATCTGACTCTTTAAACATTTTCAATCCTTCTACACACTCTATATCTATTTTGTTATCTTGGAAAAATACTATGTTCCTATCTTGAAGATGCTCTCCAATCAATATTTTACCAAATAAAACTGCAACTTCATTAATTGTACATGCTTTGATTCCGATAAAATCCATCTTACCATCATCAATCTGTGCATCTACCCCTAATTTATTGAATCCTCCAGCGCTTTTGCCATTCAATACCAAAAACAGATAAAAATAATCATCTAATACTTCATCTTTCCTAGTAATCTTGTAGCGAATCTTTCGAAATCTAGGTAGCTGCTGAACACCCTTTATATAATATCCAAGCTTTCCTAATGTATTTTTAAGTTCTAAATCCATGTTTTGAGATATATTTGTAAATAATCCTCCACAACAGACATTGATAAAGTATTTATCGTTCACCTTACCCACGTCTACGTTTTTAACATTCATCTTAGCAAGAGTTTCAATACATTCACCATATCTGAAAGGCATCTTAAGATGAGATGCAAAATCGTTGGCAGTTCCTGCTGGAATTACACCTAAAGGTACATCAATATGGTTTTTCATTATACAATTTACCACTTGGTTGACTGAACCATCCCCTCCGGCTACAATTATAGCACTACAATTATTTAGATCCTGGCTTGTTAAGTAATCAGCCATATCATCTTTGCTTCTAGTTCTATGTATTCTAGTTTCATAGCCTACATCTTGGAATATGGATATAAATAAATCTAGGTAAGCTGGAAAATCTAGGTTTCCAGACATTGGATTATATAATAATTGAACATATTTCATAGGATATCTCAAATCTCCTCTATATTACTTATTGAATAATGCAAATCAGACTTTCATTAGATACAAATTTCTATAAAAAAATCTTGTTACTTCTAAATTATAACCATCATAACATAATCTTATTTATCCTTTAATTTTTCATAGTAAAACTGCACTAATACCTTACTAATCATTATACACTACTGCCTATCTAACGCAACCTTTTTTTAGAGTAATTAAAATATATTTAATTAATTTAATACATTTATTCTAGATGTATTAAGTAAATATTTTACGATATAACAATATTTTTATCCAATTATAAGGAGAGTATTTATAGTATTTATTTATTAGAATAGTGTATTATGAACATACAATTAGTATCAAATCCAACATTTTTAATAAATATATTTAATATCATTTAAATTTGTATAATATATTATCAAAGTTATATTTATTATACAAAAAACATTATATATTGACATTATTTTATTAATATTTTACAATAAAACATATAATTATATATTTAGATATTATTACTTAATAGACCTAATTTTTAATACACTTAAGTCATAATATTAAAACCAATAATGAGGAGGAGAATTATAATTAAAAAACTAGTAAATTTAATGGTAGTAGTAGTAATGATGTTAACAGCAATGATGGTATCAACAGTAACAGCAGAGACTTTTGTAACGGTGACAGTACAAGGAGAAACTGTAGATTTTCCAGATGCTCAACCATTCATTGATGCTAACAATAGAACTCTTGTTCCAATAAGATTCATAAGTGAAGCATTAGGTGGTCAAGTTAGCTGGGATGGTGACCTTCAACAAGCAACTATAACATATGATAATAAAGTCATTAAATTAGTTATTAATAATAAAGAAATAACTGTTGATGATAAAGTACAGGTTATGGACACACTAGCTATATTAAAAGATTCTAGAACTTATGTTCCTGTAAGATTTGTTAGTGAGGCAATGGGTGCTAATGTAGAGTGGGATAGCACTAATTATATAGTTACTATAACTCTAAAGCGTGATACCGTAGATTTGAAAGAAATGACTAATGAGGAAATCATACAACAATTACAGGAGTATCCATATTTAGAAAACAATTATGGTATAGATTTTATGGAAGATGATGAGTGGTTACTTAACCGCTATGGACAAGATAAAATTAAAGAATTTGTGGGAATTGGCAAAAGTTATATGGAAACATTCTATAATGTAGACTATAAAACATATAATAAAGCTGACTATATTGAAAAACTAAAATGGTTCTTTTTAGAGAGTTCTTCTTGGATAGCTGATGATCGTATTCAAAGAGCTAGTGAAGAACATATAAATTACTGGGCTGATATGATAACAGATAAACAAATATCTATGCATACAGAATTTATAACTGATAAAACTTGTATATATACCAATGGTCCTATATTGATTAGAGGAAGAATGAATTATATAATTGAGAATTGTAATGATATGGAGTGGTTAAGAAAATATACTCGATATGGAAATGTTGAACTTGGCAAGCAATACACTTGTGTAGTGGATGTTGAAATATCTAATTCAGCAAAGAACGCTCATGAGAAATGGGAAACATCTGAAAGACTTCTTTCTGATGAACATTTTGTAACACCAATCAAGGAAGTGAAGTAGATTAAAAATCAATGATTAATTAATATACCTAATAATGGTAAATTAATTTAAGTCATAATATTATACCCAATAATGAGGAGGAGAATTATCAATGAAAAAAGTAGTAAATTTAATGGTAGTAGTGGTAATTATGTTGACAACAATATTGGTATCAACAGTAACAGCAGAAACTTATGTAACGGTTACAGTAGAGGGTGAAACTGTAGATTTCCCAGATGCTCAACCATTCATAGATGCCAATAACAGAACTCTTGTTCCAATAAGATTTATCAGTGAAGCATTAGGTGGGCAAGTTAGCTGGGATGGTGACCTTCAACAGGCAACTATAACATACGATAAAAAAATTATCAAATTAGTTATTAATAAGAAAGAAATAACCGTTGATAATCAAGTACAAGTCATGGACACACAAGCTATATTAAATGATTCTAGAACGTATGTCCCTGTAAGATTTGTTAGTGAAGCAATGGGTGCTAATGTAGAGTGGGATAGCACTAATTATATTGTTATTATAACTCTTGTTCGTGATACCGTAGACTTGAAAGGTATGACTAATGAGGAAATAATACAAGAATTACAAGAGTATCCATATGTAGAGAATAGTTTTACTAATCGTATTGAAAATAATGAATGGATGTCCAATCGATATGGAAAGGATAAACTAAAAGAGTTTGCACAAATCGGAAAAAGTTATATGGAAACGTTTTATAATGTGGATTATAGAACTTATAATAAGGAAAACTATGTAGATAAATTGAAATGGTTCTTTTTAGAAAGTTCTAGTTGGGTAGCTGATGACCGTATAGAAAGGGAAAACGAAGAACATATAAATTACTGGGCTAATATGATAAAAGAAAAACAGATATCTATTCATACAGAATTTATAACTGATGAAACTTGTATATATACCAATGGTTATACAATGATAAGAGGAAGAATGAATTATATAATAAAAAGTTGTAATGATATGGAATGGTTAAAAAAATATACAAGATATGGAGATGTTGAACTTGGTAAAAATTATACTTGTGTTGTAGATGTTCAAATAATTACTAAGGCTAAAAAACCTGATGAAAAATGGGAGACTGCTGAGAGACTTCTTTCTGATGAACATTTTATAACACCAATTAAGGAAGTAAAATAAATTAAAAATTAATGATTAATTAATATATCTAATAATGGTAAATTAATTTAAGTCATAATATTATACCCAATAATGAGGAGGAGAATTATCAATGAAAAAAGTAGTAAATTTAATGGTAGTAGTGGTAATTATGTTGACAACAATATTGGTATCAACAGTAACAGCAGAAACTTATGTAACGGTTACAGTAGAGGGTGAAACTGTAGATTTCCCAGATGCTCAACCATTCATAGATGCCAATAACAGAACTCTTGTTCCAATAAGATTTATCAGTGAAGCATTAGGTGGGCAAGTTAGCTGGGATGGTGACCTTCAACAAGCAACTATAACATACGATAAAAAAATTATCAAATTAGTTATTAATAAGAAAGAAATAACCGTTGATAATCAAGTACAAGTCATGGACACACAAGCTATATTAAAAGATTCTAGAACTTATGTTCCTGTAAGATTTGTTAGTGAGGCAATGGGTGCTGATGTAAAGTGGGATAGCACTAATTATATAGTTATTATAACTCTAAAGCGTGATACAGTAAACTTGGAGGGTATGACTAATGAGGAAATCATACAACAATTACAGGAATATCCCTACCAAGAAAATCATTTTACAAAACGAATTGAAAACCATGAGTGGTTAGTCGGTCGCTACGGCGAGGATAAGGTAAAAGAATTTGTTGCAATTGGAAAAAATTTTATGGAAACATTCTATAATGTGGATTATAGAACCTATAATAAAGCAGAATATGTAGAAAAATTAAAATGGTTCTTTTTAGAAAGTTCTTCTTGGATTGCTGATGACCGTATAGAAAGAGATAATGAAGAACATATAAATTACTGGGCTAATATGATAACCAAAAAACAAATAGCTATACATACAGAATTTGTAACTGATGAAACCTGCATATATACCAATGGAGATACAATGATAAGAGGAAGAATGAACTATGTTATTGAAAGTTGTAATGATATGGAATGGTTAAAAAAATATACTAGATATGGAAGTGTTGAACTTGGTAAGAAATATACTTGTGTAGTGGATGTTGAAATAGCAAATTTAGCACGAAAGTCTAAGGAGAAATGGAAAACAGCGGAAAGACTTATTTCTGATGAACACTTTATTACACCAATCAAGGAAGTGAAGTAGATTGAAAAAGATAGTAGGTATATTACTAATATACGTAGTCATAATAAATACATTATTCATAACTAGTCATGCAGAAGATGGAGAAAAAATACGATTTGATGAATATGGCAATTTAAAGTTTACAACAGTAGGCATAAAAGCAACAACAGGTACCAGATATTCAACTATTGGCTGGCAAATGTTTGACCAAGATAAAACCTCACATAGTAGAAAAAAATCTGTTGTTCTGAAATTAGATGCAGATGATAAATCAAGTAAGGAAAGTGAAAATATTGGAGGCAGCCCTGAACGAATTAGGACTACATTCTATATATCATATGAAATGATTACTAAGAGATTAAAAGAAGAAGAAAAAAATAACCCCGGCTGGGCAAATCAACTTTTAATAGATGGAGGTAAGGTGTATTTAGACCCCGTATATACAATTAAACTTGTCAAAGGAAATGATGAGAATTATCTAGGACATCTTAATGATCGAGGAGAAAAAGCAAATGCAAAAGATGAGGTCTACTATTCATGCGAGGGAGAGGAAACACTTATCAATGGAAAATTTAAACCTGCGAAGTGGCACGGTGGAATAAAATATGCAAGAGGTTGGCTTCACCCAAATGATTTTGATGATGATTATAATAAGGAACTTGAATTCCCCTCATTTATATCAAATGTAATTATCCGTCATATGACCAAAGATATACACGGAAATGATGTATTGATGCCTAATGAAAAGGAGAAAAAAGATTCTTTGGACCATGGCATGTCTCAAACATATTCAAAAAAAGTATTTCCAGGATATAAATACCATTCATGTACTATACAGAAGGATAATGGCACAATTGAAACAAAAACAGATGAATTCATAACAATAATAGGTAAAAATAAATATCAAGCAAAAAAATATGGCGAAATAGAAGAAGGTTCTTTTAAAGAAGCAAATGTAATCTTCTACTACGTACCCGTCCAAGCAACAGGGACTCACCAATTAAAAGCTGAACCAGATAGTCAGCAGGTTGAAGGTGAAAAAATTGGGCAAATGGCAAATATAACTATTGACCTTACCCAAGGTGCAAAAAGTTTAGAAGACTGGAATGTTTTTGTTGGAAACAGCAACGTAGAGCTCACTGTAAACTTAAAAAGAGATAAAAGCGGAGCCATTATTCAGCCTCAAGCAAATTATACCTATGATATTAGTGCTACGCAATTACTTAACTACCTTGGTGGTGAAAAACTATATTATACTGATGACCTTACCCAATATCCAATAGCAGGTGGAGAAACCATAGAGTTTGAATATGATGCAGATATAAGTGTAAAAGTACGTGACAAAACAATTCCTCTTAATGGGTCTGCAGATGTAGCCTCCTTCTATAGGAAACCTGAAACAGATGGCTATGTATCTACACCAAGTTATTGGTCAGAAATCAAACAAGGTGATGTCTATCATGAACAATTTGAAGCTATGGCAGGAACACCTACAACACGAAACCTCTACTTTGCATCAGGAGGATCAGAATTCATAGTTGATATTGAAGTTGAATATGTACCTAATGGAACAGCAACAAGAAGGTATTCCTCAAAGTATAATGAAGTATGGTGTGAAAATAGAGATAGTCATATAGGTCCTCTACATAACCATAATCTCCCCAGTAAAAAAGGAGGATGGTCCAAATCCAATCCTGGAGCACCTACACCAAGAACTATAACAGGATACGATGGAACGATACATTCAGAAAGCACCAGTGTTAATAGTAAAAAAGTTGTAACTAGAAAGGCTACTGAAACACAATCAGAAGAATCCCATACAGAATATCAGCAAGTATGGTCTGGTCTTTCAAGACATACAGGCTGTGGTCCATGTTGTAATCATAGAGTTGGGGGCTACAGTGATACTTGGAGCCAAAATGTAACCTTTGATTACATGAAAATAAAGAAAGTAAATGTATGGGAAATTAAACAGTCAAAAGTTGATGGTATGAGAGAAATTATCGGTACAGATAAAGTAACAGCTACAATCAAGAAAGGTAATCCAAATATATTTTGGAACATAGCAAGTAGTGATACAAGTAGAAATCATCGCTTAAGATACTCTCTTGAAACGGGTCAACATGATTATGTAACGTGGAATGAAGGAGATTCAGATAATAAATGTAGTAATAGTAAAGACTCTGGACCAGTTAATGAGCAAAAACAGTTTAATTACAGAAGAAATCTACCAAACAATGTCATTGCTATTTCAGACTTCTTAATACTACAGACATCCTCAGGAGATCAGTCTGTCATATACTTTCAGTCAGACCCTTCACCTACCCTTAAAACAACGGAATTACTAGAGGTACCTAAGACAAGTAAAGAAGAAATGTGGGATAATAATCCCCTATCAGCTTCTAGGTGGAGTGAAGATCATATCAATATTGGTTCATATAATGGAAAATATTATCGACCAAATGAAAAATATAAAGGAAGCGGTAATCGCACAAGAGTATCAACTATATTTGATAGTAAACCATTTGGTAAAAGCAGACCATCAAGACCATCCACTGAATTACGCTTAATCAATACCTCACTTGATATAATGGATGAAATACCTAATGGAGAATATATAACAGGACAGTCAAGCATATTTTATGAATTAAGATTATCACGTGGTAGTGGAAGCACAGCATATAGTAAATCTAGAAATAGCGAATATGGTATGAATGGACAAGAATTCAAAACAACCTATTCTGATAATCATACCAAAGTTAACGATATAGTTATACATAATCCAGTGTCAGCAGAAAATGCCATAGTAATACCACTCCCAGAAACAAGAGACCAAAGAACACCATCAACCAAAAATATTGGGGGTAATTGTCAGGATGATCTAGAAGAAGTAGAATGGGTTTTAGACTGTAAATATACAGGTGGACACGAACATACACCCAGTTGTTATACAACAAAACAGGTAATTAACCCTAATTATGTACAACCCCAAGAGGCTACCACATATACTTATGACTATACTGGAAGCCACCAGACTTTTACTGCACCTTGTGATGGTATCTATAAACTTGAAACATGGGGTGCATCAGGAGGTACAAGCTATAGCGATGATAGAGGATATGGTGGTAAAGGCGGTTACTCCTATGGCGAGAAATATCTAAAAAAAGGAGATATGTTATACCTATATGTAGGAGGAAGGGGTTCTGATGGTTATCCAAGAGACGGTTATGCTTACGGAGGTTATAATGGTGGTGGTAGAGGCTCCCAATATGGTCGTTCAGATGAATGTGGTTCTGGAGGAGGCGGAGCTACAGATATAAGAACTAGTACCTCACTGTCTTCAAGGATTATTGTTGCAGGTGGCGGCGGTGGTGCTGGAGAAGATAGAGAAGAAGGCGGACATGGTGGTGGCTTATCGGGAACATCTGGAGGTTCTAGTAATTCACCAGGAACACAAACATCTGGTTATCGACTAGGTAGAGGTGAGAATTGTTCATCGTCAGATAGCGGCGGCGGTGGCGGTGGTGGTTATTATGGCGGTCTCACGGGTACAGAACAAGCTGGAGCTGGTGGTTCAGGGTATATTGGTGGTGTATCCAATGGTACCACATCATCAGGAATTAATAGTGGTCACGGTAAGATAAAAATTACTACTCCTGAGATTATCTCATCAGAACCTCAGTATATAACAGTAAAAACATTGAATTGTACAGAACCACACCATGAAGGAGGACATTATCCTGAATGCTACAAAGAAATAAGTGATACAATTTCTGCTAACAAGCCAGTAATCATTTACGATGAAGGGTTAGGTCAAAATGAAAACGTTAGCCCTGGAAAATTCATTAACTTGGACTACCCATTCCAAATATACTTCCCAAGTACAGGAGACTTCTATGGTAATGGTCAATTAGGGATTGGTAAGACGACCAAAACAAGAGGTAAAGGTTTTGTTAATGATATGGATACAAGTGAATGGATTGCCAAAAAAAGCGTAACCTTTGGATTTAATGTCATCTATAACGGTAAGTTGTATAAAAAATGGGAAGAGATCTCACTGCCCGTAGGCGGTAGCAAGTACAATTTTTATTGTCCTCTTGCTAATAATGAAGAAATAAGTTCATTAGTAACATTTAAGGTAGTAGCTAATAATGGTGATATAGATAATAATAAATATCCAACTAATAAAGTAAGATATTACAATAAAGGAGCTTTGCACAGTGCACTTAGAAAATATAATATTGATGTTGTAGGAAGAATTGGCAATCTTGTCATAGAAGATACACAAGACTTCAGATATTCTAACCTATTCAAAGAACCATTATCTAGTTGGTATACAGATGCTGATTGGTATGTTAATCAAGTAATTAAAAAAGTAGATATAAGGAAACAGAATAATGTAGTTGGAAGTTATATGGATATAAGAGGCGATAAAGCAGATGATAGTAATCATTTTCTTAATACTTATGGTTTACTTGAACATCTTAATAAACCTAATGAGTACTTATGGAGACAGCATAATAAGCCCAATACAAGTTGGAAACCTATTTACTTCCCTCTTTCACCTAGTGATAATAATATAGAGGTGTTAAAAGATAAACCTCTCACAATAGGATACAAATTATTAGCAGATGTACAAACAATAGGTAATTATTATACGGATGTTCAGATAATGCCTTACTATTACTATTTGGATACGACAAAGAATCCCTCAGACCCAGATTATATTACACCTCTTGATATTTATATTAATGTAAGTGGTGCATATAAACCTTTTAATATATTTGATGCAGCTAGATCAGGAGCAGATACAAGTCTACTATACCCTTATAAATATGTTTATGATTGGGACGAAGAGAAACTCAGAAGAAATTATTCACAAGAGGAAGGAGAGTTAACCAAACGAGTAGCAGCAAAATATGGCTATACAGATAGTAGTGGTAATACAAAACCTCTAGTAACTCCATCAGCAATTAGTAATCAATTAGGAAATGGACAAGTCATTTTTCTAAAAGGCAGAAACAGAACATTCATAGGAACTGATCAAACAAAAGGAATGGATAAGAATCCAGGAAGGAAGATATCATCATTATTTTATGGACTACAAGCTCAACGATGGCATTTTACACTTGGACTACCATCATCTGCAGTAGCCGTAAAACATGGTGAGATGTTAAAGAATGAAAATATAAGGAAATTACATTCTAAAGATGGTTTAATCCTCATGGCAGCAGATATAAAATCAGTGGGTAATGTCTATACATTACAATATGCACATACAAACAATCCTATTAAGATTGGAAAGGCAGGTACAAGTGATTATCGTGAATACCCAATACCATCATCAGATATACCTTATTCAGTAATCAGTGTATATTCAGCATGGAAATCGTCACGAGATGACTTAGACATATCGGGTACCCATTAAGGATAACCAGAATAAATTTATAAAAACAAAAAGCAAATTAATATACTAATGGGTAAGTTTTGTTAAAACATTCATTATAAAACTTACCCATTCCTTTTTTTTATGGATATACCTATAAATAATGAATGTATAATGTTCTATTTCATAAATAACTGTAATACTGTTATTATATAACTTAAAAATAAGGAGTTTTCATGAAAGTATTGTTTTTTGAAAAAGATGACCGTTTTGTATTTGGACTTCCACTTGGATTTCGTGATGCAGGACACAAAATTCTAGTCTCTGGATCAATAAATGAAGAAAAAGTATATAGACTTATAAATAAATTCCAACCAGATCTAATTATTCTAATGGGATGGACTGTAGAGCATACAGACTCCAATCTAAAACTAATAGGAGTAACCTGTGACAGATATAAGATTCCTCTGGTATATTGGGCTACTGAAGATCCGACATTTATTAATGAGTTTTCAATTCCTTTAATAAAAAAGACCAATCCCAAATATATATTTACAATTTCACCATCTTGTATCCCTATATATGAATCTCTTGGAATTGGTGCAGCCCATATACCTTTTGCATATCAACCAAGTATCCATCAGCCTGTTACATGTGAAGAATGGTGTAAAAAAAATATAGCGGTTGTGGCTAATGCTTATCCTAATGTCCTCTCCTGGGATGAAAATCATTATAGACATAAATCTCTTGACATATTAATTAAACCTCTATTACAAAATGATATCCCAGTTGATTTCTGGGGGAAATATTGGGATAAAATGGTACCTTATCTAGGAACAGAAATAAACCCTAACAATATCCATGGCTACCTGAACTATCTACAAGCTAATAATGTTTATAGATGCTCCAACATGATAATAGGACTCCAAAATTATCACGATGAATCAATAACAATGAGAACCTATGAAATACTTGGTTCCAGAGGATTCTTAATAACTTCTTATAACAGTAGGTTATGCGAATTATTTACTCCTGATAAAGATTTGATTGTATCTTCTTGCGAGAAGGAAACACTAGATTATGTTGATTTCTATTCAAAGCATCCAGAACTTAGAGAAAAAATAAAAGAAAATGGCTATAAGGCTGTTAGTGAACATACTTATAAGCATAGAGCAGAAAAAATGATTGATACATTACAAAAAGAGGGAATACTATAAAAATCTTGCTGACATGTAGGGCTTATGATAATCATAATCATGGACTGCCAGTAGCAGTCCTTTTTCGCTTTTCATAGTCATCTTTTATAATAATCCCTATACCAATCAACAAACTCATTTATACCGTCTTCAATATCAGTCTTGGGTTTAAAACTAATATCTTTTTCTAGGTCACTAACGTCTGCATATGTTTTAGGCACATCTCCTGGCTGCATGGGAAGATATTTTTTAATTGCAGATTTACCTAATTTATCTTCTAAAACTGATATGAAATACTCCAATTCTATTGGACAATTATTACCAATGTTATATATCTTATATGGAGCAAAACTTTTACTACACTCACTGCTCTTATCATTCCATTCTTTATTTTTTTGTGGAATATGATTTATTAACTTTACAATACCTTCTACAATATCATCTACATAAGTAAAATCTCTTACCATTTTACCATAATTGAAAACATTGATTGGTTTATCCTTAAGAATAGCATCAGTAAATAAAAACAGTGCCATATCAGGTCTTCCCCATGGTCCATACACAGTAAAAAATCTAAGACCAGTTGTAGGTAGATTATATAAATGGCTATAAGTATGTGCCATTAACTCATTAGCTTTTTTAGTAGCGGCATACAGACTTACTGGATGGTCTACATTATGGTTAGTTGAAAAAGGGACTTGCTTATTACCACCATAAACTGAACTTGAAGATGCATATACTAGATGTTTGATATCATGATTTTTACACGCTTCCAATATACTTAAGAATCCAACTATATTTGAATCTATATAAGCTTTTGGATTTTTCAAACTGTATCTTACTCCTGCTTGTGCTGCCAAATTAACTACATACTTAATATTATTATCTACAAAAATATTATTAATATCTTTTTCATCTTCTAATGATACTTTATAGAATTTAAAATTATTATACTTCTTCAGAATATCAAGTCTTGAATATTTTAAATTGATATCATAATAATCATTGATATTATCAACACCTATTACTTCTATGTTTTCCTTCAATAAATATTTGGACAAATGAAATCCTATGAAACCAGCACAACCAGTTACTAATATTTGCTCATTAGGTAATTTCAACTTTTCTTTGTTCAATTATAGCTCCCCTTACTGAATAATAGTTTATAATAGTTCGTTAGACTTATAGCCAAGCTTTTTGAAAAACTCTACGTTCTGTAATATACTTTCTTCATAAGGATTAAGACTTTTAGCTATTTCATTATATTTAAAAGCTTTTTTCGTATTACCTTGCTGATAATGACATACACATAATTGTACATATGGTTTCCAAGTCCAAGAATCTTTGTCAATTGTGAATTCATTATTTCTAGGTGGTTCAAGATTGGTTGCTAACTCATACCAGAATATAGCCTTATCATAATTTTTTTCTTTTAGGTATGTAAATCCAATAAAACAGCATTCTTCTGCTCTAGGTAATGTATATTTAAACGTCAAGTAACAATACAACCTGCTTTCATCATACATTTGTTTATAATAATAGCTAAGATATATTTTTCTATAGGCTTGGATTATCTTTTCCTTTTCATTCTCATATTCTTCAGTAAACTCTATGAAACTGTTAATCGCTTCATCGTATAATCTATTATTGAATAGCCTCATAGCATAATCGTACATCTCTTCCATCTTTGAAACATTCCCCTCCTTTATATTTTTATCATCATTTTTCACATTGTTTCCTATCTCTTCAGCCTTGGATATTATATCTACAATAAATTCTTCATGTACGATACCATCACCTAATATATTTATCTCTTGGATGATTCTACTAACCTTTCCTGTATGTTTTTGTTTGGATAGTATTAATAAATATAATAAATATAAATCCGAATATTTTTCTTTTTTATTTAACTCCTTGTTCAATAGCTTTATTGCTTCATCAAATTTACTTGTTTTTATCAAGCAATATACTAACCACTTATTATATACTCCATTATCCTCTATTGATAATCTATTTCTAATATACTCTATGGCTTTGGTATATTCACCAGCCTGTAGAATCTTATACAAATTTTTTATTTCTTCATCTTCCAAAGATTCAATATCTCCATTTACCTTAGTATAACAATACTCTTTATCACTACTATTCACATTTCTATATGCAGCCAATTCCCATCTGGCTATACTGAACTCATTGATTACTTTATATATTACTGGTATATAAACTTTATCTCTTTTTGTGGTCTGTATTATTTTAATGAACTTTAAATATTCTTCTTTTTTATCAAACTCTTTATCACGAAATCTTATGGTCCAATCTTCAATGCAATTTATATTATTAACCTGATACATATTAATATTTTTATAATGATTATTCAGTTCATTTATTATTGAATTCCAATTGAATTTTTCTACTGTCTTAAGTCCATTTTCAATCAATTTCTTTTTTAAAGAATCATTATTGATTAGTTTTATAATCTTTTGCGCCATATCATATGGTTCTTTAATCTTTGTTACTAATGCATTATGATTATCAACTACATAATCTCTGACTCCTATGCTATCAGTAGTTATCACTGGACATCCACAAGCCATTGCTTCTAATACTGGTAATGAAAAAGATTCGTAGTGTGATCCACTAATGAACATCTCTGCATTTTGATATAATCTTGCTATTTCTTTTTGACTAGGTGCTATGAACACTTTTGATATAATGCTTTTATTATAAGTTGAAGGTATTACTGGAGTTATCCAATATACTTTCATCTCAGGTATACTTGTTTTTACAATCCTGCATGCAGTTACTACATCCTGTATTCCTTTGAAACTTAGTTTATCAGACCCCATTATCAATAAATACTTTTCTCTTTCCTTATTGGTTTCTTCCAAAGAATTATTGAATGTATTATTATCTATGGCATTATAGATTACATGTGATTCCATTGCAAAATTTTTTTTGATTAGTTTAGCCGCTTCATTAGAAACTGTTATTATGCTGTTAGCCAATGAAAATTGTAGTTTGATGAACGCCTTATATTTCTCAAGCAATCTATCAAAATGAAAAAGATGATAATCTCCTTGCTCAAAATATATGACTGGTGCTATATTGGTTCGTACACAATCACCTATATGAGTATAATAGGTTGCAACTATCAAATCACAAAATGGTATGCACATTGATAATCTAGTAGTACATGGTACTTGAATATAATTACATTCAATATTGAACCAATTAGGTTTTGGAAAATATGCTACAACAGTTACTTTATTACCTAAGCTGATCAATCTATTTGCGTGTTCAAAAATAACCTTTGCAGCTCCGCATACGGTGGTATTGCTCATCACATATACAACATGATATAATTTATCATTTTGCTTCTTCTTTTCTAATATTACCTTAGTGATATCATAATTACTCTCTATACGTTTATCAACATCTTCTTTTAATATTTCTTCTATCATACATATCTCCTAACTTCTAAGATGAAATAACAGATAGTAGAATTTCTAATTATTTATATCCCAGTTCTCTAAAAAACTTTTCATTATATTTTATGCTCTCATTATTATTATTATATCTTGAAGCAATTCTATTATGCTCATATGACTTATCAGTATCTCCTAATTTATAATAGCAGACACATAATTGTAAATGTGGCAACCAAGTATAAGTGTTTTCATTGATAAATCCCCAGTCGCTTGATGGCTTTTCTAATTTGGTGGCAAGTTCATACCAAAAAACAGCTTTTTCTATTTCATTTTGGTTCAAATATGATGATCCTAATCTACAACAAGCTTCTCCACGTGGCAAATCATATTCAAAGGTCTTGAAACAATATTTTCTACCTTCACCATAATTTTTTATTCCAAAATAATAATCAGCTATTTTCTCACAAGCTACAATATTATCTTCTTTCCACCCCTTATTATCTTCTAAGTATTTGTTGAAAACTTTTATCCCTTCTTCATACATTTTATTATCAAATAGTTCTTTCCCATAATAATATATCTCTCTAGAATTTAATTCATATCCCTCTTTTATTTTCTGTTTATATATATTAATATTTCTTGGTCCAGCATTATGAACTCTTTTGTGAGTTATACAAATATCAGTATTAGAAACTTTTCCTTTTACGTCAATGTATTCATGAACGAATCCATGCCATTTGTATTTCCTTTTTCTTTTAACCATTCTATTTCTTCTAAATCTTAGGATTACATTTCCCTTATCATCAAACGCATAATTATAAAACATTGAATAGGCATCTATTTTCTTATCAATGCTACGCTTTAATTTTTTGAATTTTTTTATATCTTCTTCCAGTAAAACATCATCTGCATCCAACCACAATATATAATCACTTGTCGCTTTTGAAAAGCTATAATTTCTTGCTGCAGCAAAATCATTTATCCACTTGAAATCATAAATTTTAGCTTTGAATTTTTTTGCAATTTCCTTTGTTTTATCTGTAGAACCAGTATCAACTATAATAATCTCATCCACTAGATTCCCCACCGATGAAAGGCAATTACCTAATACATCCTCTTCATTCTTAACTATCATGCATAAACTTATTGTGTACACTTCATTCCTCCAAAAGGTATCTTTCATAATCATTATATGCATATAGATTTATTTAGCTACGGTCATTTAAATTCATATTATTAAAGGTATACATCTAAAATAATAGAACGGAGCATATCAGATTATCTCCAACAGCTCCGTTCCTTTAAATTATCCTAATGGAAATATCCTAACAAGTCAAATTTTCTTGGCCAGTGGTCAGTACCAATACTAACACTGTACTCATCAGAATCATTTTCCATATATACTAATGACGTATCATTCCATGACTGGTTTATATTATAATCTCTAAGAGGTCTGTTATCTGAATAATATAACCCCTTTATTGGTCTATCTCCTATATAATGGTCAGCAAAAGTATAGAACAATTGTGATGAATTGTTAATTGATACAAATATACCATTTTGTAAACGATTTATGTCAAAAACTTCATTATAAGGAATTACTAAATTACTAAGAAATACTTTTGGAAAATGACCTTCATCTATATTTTCAGCAATTGCAAATAACTGATTTTTATCAGCCACATCTTCAGGAACCTCCTTATGGTCTGGAACAAATACAAGGTCTGCATCTTCAGAAAAATACCCTAAAACCTGAATAAATATTCTTGGAGTTGATGAACTAGTAGTCTTATATTCTGATATGACTGTAGAAATATCCAAGTAAGCAGGACTGGATGGGTTAGCTGGAATAAATAATAGATTATCTTTTCTCATGGATTTAGTATAGGATACTCTATAATCATCAGCTAAATCATTTGAAGCACTCCAATCAGAATCATTATTAGTATTATGCCAATCTTTTTCTGTTAATCTAGAATCTGAAGCTCCCAAATTAGTTGTAACCTCATTTATAGTGATACTTACTTGATCAGAACTAATTTTATCATTTATTACATTGACTATATAACCTTTTGCGTCGTTAATACCTGTAAAGAACTTTCTATTAGTATCAGAAGTACCGTTAATAACAGTATTTGTTCTTGAGTTGCTGCCATATGTTTTAGTTGTAAGATTATATTTATATCCTTCATTTTGCTGATCGGTAAAATACCCTAATAGTTCTACGTCTATCCATGCATCTGTCTCTTGGTAATCTAAATTTCTAACACCGTTTTGTATGTCCCAACTTGTTCTAAGATTAGAACCCATAACTGGAACTACTAATGTTTTTGATATGACAGGAGAATTTTTAGCTCCCTTCAAGTATGTAATATCTTTATTGTAATCATTAAAACCAGTAATACTAATAGAACTTATACCTTCACCATGTTGTTTTGCATGACTTGTAGCAGGATAATAATTAGTTTTTATCATCTCGTATAGTTGCTCACGTCCAGGTATGGGAGGTATATCCTCTAAACTAATGCTATCACCTGCTGGCCACATATTCCCTTGTTGCTGGCCATGTTCATATGCGTGGAATTTTATTGTTGGATAAGCAATAAATGAATAATCTCCCAGATAATCATTACCTACACCCAATTGTGTAAGATCCGCTGCAAGATTTTCATTACCACGTTTATATACTACTTTACCATTGCTAGAATCTCGCAACCAGAGATGGTAAATTGCATTTCTTTCATTAGAACCTACATAGGCTACTCTTAACGAAGTTACTTTATCCTGAGCGTTAAAGTCTTTTAAGTTATATTCTCTATTACCATTAATATTATCAAATGTCCAAGCATTATTATCATTGTGCTCACTGAAATTGAAATCACCATGCTGATACAATTGTACTACAAATCCTCTGTCTCCAATGATCTCTACTTTACTAATACTATCATTAGGAATATTTTTTTTCGAAACATCCTTAAGTTCATATAATTCTCCAGTTCCTTCTAGAGTATGGACAGTACCAGTATTATCTGTAAGTTTAAGCTTCCATGAAGGAATATGTAAATCTGCTGTACCTAATTCAGCAGTAACATTTCCTAAAGTAACAGAATCCTTAGGTGCACTCCATCTATTAGAAGTTACCTGTACAACAATAGCTCTAGCATTAGGATAGTTACTTAAATCAATATCACTGTTACCATTTGATAAATTCTTAGTTTCTTGTTTTCCCATTAATAATACAGGATTAGATAAAGGAACGTATCCAAAACCATCTTTTTCTGGGGTAATAAATTTTTCTATTATATTTCCCGATTTGGTTGTTACTGTAATTTTACTTCTATAAGATGCATCTGCAATACTTGTAAAAGCTGTTTCATTAACATATAAGTTTATATTTGGATTATAATTAAGAGTAACCGTCTGTTCAGTATCATTGACACTTACAGTAACAGTTACATTAGAAATTTCATCATTACCTCTTGCTACATTAACACCAACATTTTTATAATCATCAGAATATGCGAACCATCTTATTTCAGGGTTTTCCCTCTCAATAGGTTCATATAGTATAATATGGTCATTATAGTTAAGTTCTACATCATAGTATTTTTTTTCATTATAATCTAAACTGCTGATTCGTGTTTTCAGCTCATCATTGTATGATATATTCCAATTATTGATATTTTGATTTTCAAGATAAAGATTTCCTTCAGCCCCTATCTCTGCATTCATAGTAAGCTGCAATGCACGTCGTAATGTCATATGAGGATTATAGCTACTGTGCTCTGCAATTACTTGATATGTCTTAGCAGTATAAGTATCTCCATTGTCTTTAGTACGTCTGATTTCTATATCAGCAGTTCTTCCTTTAATATCATCCTGATAATAACTAAAGATATTAGAGGTAGACGTAGTTTTTCCTGGGATATCAGCTAAAACTTCAACCATTTTTATTTTAAGCTTTCTATTATCTAATACTTTATTTAATTGTGATAGTGAAAGTGATAAAGTATCACTTTTAGTGATTCTGTCAACAGTTATTTGCTTGCTCTGACCTGGTGCTAAATAATCTATAGCCTGTTGAGCTTCAAATGGAGTATAAGTTACCACATTTTCATCACCTGCAATAATTGTGAATTTTGGACGAATATTAGATAATGGGGTTAACCCTGTGTTAGTGTATTTTAAATCTAAAGAAAGTGCTGCAGCATCAGATTCATCTACTTGTTTAGATTTTAACCAATTTCTGAAATTGCTAGTGGATTGTTCTATATTCCAAGTAGATGTTTTTTGCATAGCATATGAATGTTCAAAACTTGTTTGAACGGACATTTTTGTACTTGGTCCTTCTGTAACCTTGAATGTATGTTCAAAACCAATAGATACTCCCGTAGTAAATGAATGAGAGTCAGTAGAACTTCCTCCTTGTTGATGCGAGCTTCCATCGCTTGATCCTCCGCTCTCTTCTGTTGTAGTCGTAATCTTAGGAGCTAAACCTATTCCTAATAATTCTACTTGTAAATTAGGTGTAGCCGCTACTTCAGGATTGTTTTTTGCTATAGGATCTATAGGAGAATGTAAACCACTACCAGCTAATTTACTTCTATCATCATAAGGGTCTCCTGTAGTGGAAGCCGAGTTAGGATCTGATTTATGATATTTCTTATTTCCATTGCCATCCCACTGGACTATATTATTTTCATTATCTATCATATATCCATTTAATTCAAGATAATCGGATATACCATCATCATCAGAATCTTGATATGTAGAACTGCTTAATAAGGTATCTGTAGGTAGGTTGTTTGAAGAGCTGGTCTCAGCAAAAGATGAGGTTGGTAAAAAAATCATTTGAAATGTAATGAGTATTATAAATATCTCTTTTAATAATTTGTTTTCAGTAAATTTTGTTGCAGTATTATTCCTGTTCATTAGTTATTTTCCTCCTTAATATTGTTCAAAAAATATATGGTTGGTATAACTTTTCAAGTAAAAACAATTATTTAATTGTATGTCTTTTCAGTATACACAAGTAGTTGTTTTATAATTTTACTACAATAAATAATTATTACAATGTATAGAATTTTATTAAATATAATTTATTTTACTAATCATAACGATTAACTCCTCTCTTTTTTATTATATATTTTAATTGTTCTGAATAATTTTGTCAATTAAAATTTCTATTTGTCAAAAATCCATTTAAAATTAATAGTAACGTAATTTTAATTAAAAAACACACAAAAATAATGAAAAAATATTTTTCAAATATAAAACAAAAGCCTAGAACCCTTGTTTCATAATAGTTTCTAGACTTTTTGTTTTTTTCCCTTTTATCTGTTAAGCTCTCTCAACATCAGCTATTTTACATATAGTAAGTGCAAAATAATCTTGCATAACACCTGCTCCTGGAGGTTTTACTAAAACTATACCAAGACCAACATCAACTATTGTAAGATTTTGAATATTATCAAATCCACCATCAGCAAGTGTATCAATATTAACAGTAATACTTTGTAGTTCAACTAATTCTTCTCTCAATGGAGCTTCACAACATTCACATTCTCCAGGAATTGGTGTTGTTGGTGTTGTTAAACCTTCTATCAATTCTGCTTCTGTAATTTCAGTTGTATTTATTGTGAACATTAATCCTACTAACTGACATATAGGAATAATAAAATCTCCTATTTCAGTAATATGATTAACTACTTGTGTCAATGGATTTTGATTTGTACGTGGCATTTGAGTAGTTGTTGCAAAATCAACTGTTAAGATGCCTAAATCAATTAGATTATCAATAAATTTATCCCATGGTTCAACACAACATTCACATAAACCTGCTCCCGGTGGGCCAGTGTCTCCTGTTGGACCGGTGTCTCCCGTTGGGCCGGTGTCTCCCGTTGGGCCAGTGTCTCCTGTTGGGCCGATGTCTCCCGTTGGGCCGATGTCTCCCGTTGGACCGGTGTCTCCCGTTGGACCGGTATCTCCTGTTGGGCCGGTATCTCCTGTTGGACCGGTATCTCCCGTTGGACCGGTGTCTCCTGTTGGGCCGGTGTCTCCTGTTGGGCCGGTGTCTCCTGTTGGGCCGGTGTCTCCTGTTGGGCCGGTGTCTCCTGTTGGACCGGTATCTCCCGTTGGACCTGTTGGACCGGTGTCTCCCGTTGGGCCGGTGTCTCCCGTTGGGCCAGTGTCTCCTGTTGGACCGGTATCTCCCGTTGGACCGGTATCTCCTGTTGGGCCGGTATCTCCCGTTGGGCCTGCTGGACCGGTATCTCCTGTTGGTCCGGTGTCTCCTGTTGGGCCTGCTGGACCAGTATCTCCTGTTGGTCCGGTGTCTCCTGTTGGACCTGCTGGACCGGTATCTCCCGTTGGTCCCATTGGACCTGTTGGTCCCATTGGGCCTGTTGGACCCATTGGTCCCGTTGGTCCCATTGGACCCGTTGGACCCATTGGTCCCGTTGGACCCATTGGACCCGTTGGTCCCGTTGGTCCCGTTGGTCCCATTGGACCGGTTGGTCCCGTTGGACCGGTTGGTCCCGTTGGACCTGTTGGACCCGTTGGTCCTCTTTTACCTCTTTTACCTTTTGGACCTCTTTCTCCTTCTGGACCTCTTGGCCCTCTAGGACCTCTTTCTCCTTTTGGACCTCTTTCTCCTGTTGGGCCTCTTTCTCCTTCTGGGCCCTCTGGTCCTCTTGGACCTCTTGGACCTCGTGGTCCCCTTGGACCCGGTGGTCCTTGTTTCCCTAGTGGACCTTTTATACATAATTTAACTGGGGTACAAACAATACAGCCATCCTTATCTTTTTCTTTCTTACATTGAAATAAAATATCATCATTGCAACAATATGACAAATAATCTATACAAGTTTCTTTATCAGCATCCTTACAATATTTATATTTATTAGAACATGGATGACCATCATGTGTTTTACTCAAATCTTTTCACCTCCTTAGTTCAATATATGAAAATATTGTTAAGTTGGTTAAAAGGGGTTGTTTATAAATATATTTTTTTTCTTAATTTATCTGCTAGATACACTATATACTTGTTAACAAAATCTTCTTCAATCTTTATAACACCATCAAATTCATTGATAAACTCCAAAATATCCATATGCTTGATATTTTCCTCAACATATATAATATTCTTTATATTATTAGAATCAAGTTTTCGCAAAAAATTCATTTTAATAGAATTAACTACATTATAATAGTTAAAATAATTACTTGGAATCCATAAATGAATTCTATCATACTCATGATTTTTGATTATTCCTTCCAGTTTTTCTTTCCACTTAGAATATCCATTCTCCCAATCTGCAGTAAACAATATTTTATTCCCTTTTTTATTCCCAAAAGTATCTTCACAGATTTGATATTTGGTATATTTGCTAGGTATATAATCTCTACTTTGAACATAAGGATTTTTCTTAATATACTCTTCTCTGTCTATGTACACACCATCTATATTTTTATCCTTGGTCAATTTCCATTTTCTGTAGAACTTACTTTTATTAATGGAAACAAAATGATTGATGTTTTCTTTTACTGTCTTAAAAGTTTTACTGCCCATATGATATACAAATGAGCTACCTACTACCGCAATCTTATATCCAGCTATTCTTATCCTTAAGCACCAATCATCATCATCATAATGTCCCATTCCGAAGAAAAAATCATTTCCCCCAACTTCTTCTAGAACCTGTCTCTTGATAATCATACATGCTCCTATGACCCTTGTTATATAGGTTATTTTTCCTTTATTTTTACTAATAAACTCTTTGGAAAAAGCATTTATTTCATCTATGGAATTGAATCTTACATCAGTTCGTTGTATACCATACGCATATGATAGATATGGAGCAGCGACACCTATTGTTTCATCAGTTTCTAAGACTTCTGCTAACCCATTAAACCAATTATTAGGGAAAATCAAATCATTATTCAGTACACCTATTATTTCTCCTCTACAATGAGATAAACCAATATTTATTCCCACTGGATATCCCATATTTTCCATTAATCCTACATATACTATTTCAATTTTCTGCTTGATATTAGACAATATAATATTTTTTACTACTTCCTCAGTTGAATCAACAGAACCATTATCAACAACTATTATCTCTATACCTTGATCAATATAAGTATCTTCTAAAGAATTTATTAATGTCTCAATAGCTTGTTTGGTAAGTTCATTATTGTTGAAACATAAAATTATAAAACTATAATAAGGCATATATACAATCCTTTCATGATTTTAATTCCTTCTTATATTCTTTCAATAATATTAATCTATATCTATCATAATTATATAGATTTACAATACCGCAATCATGAATGCACCAAGGTTCTTCCTGATATGGAACTGCTATTTTATAACCTTTTCTTATGAATTCCAAGCATTGTGATATATCATAGAAATGCCAGCCAGTGAAAATATCCTCTCTCCATGGTATATCATATTGAGTTATCATAATCAGACCATCTATCCCACTTACTAACTCATCAGTTTTACTATTACCTTGAAAATTCAATAATTCTATTTTGCCTCTATGACTATCATATACTTTTCCTCTCTTTTTATTAGATTTCCACCAGATTCCATCAGCTGGAATATATTTTGATCCAATTACACCTATTAGACCTATATCTACATCCCTATTAAAAATCTCTATTATATCAACTATGAAATTCTTATTTGTTATGAATACATCTTGATGAAGATAAATCTTATATTTTGCATCTGTACTTATCATTCCTTTATTATATCCACTTGTCATGCTTTTTTGATTTCTTATATCCACAATTTCTGTAACAAAACCATCAGGAACTAATAGACCATTAATATATTTTACAGCTTTCTGATACAAATCATCATTATTGACACATATAATAAATGCTACTCTTTTATCATTCATTTTTTATCCCCATCACCATTAATTCTTATTTTTTCATAGTTAACTAAATGAGGTATGCTTGAACATATCTCAGCTGCTACTTTATTAATATCAAAATTATTTTTTACGAATTCATATGCATTTCTACTTATATCCAATCTTTTTTCCTTATTATCAATTAAATACATCAAACCATTTGTCCATTCAATGGTATTATTATCAACCAATAATCCATTTTCTCCATTTTTAACAATATATGTAAATGGTTCCACATTAGAATATATTCCTGTAGCTCCTATTGAGCTATATTCTAAAAATTTATTAAAATATTTACAGGAATGAAATTCAGTGTTATTTAATGGTGCAACTGCAATATCCCATTTTCTTGAAAGCAAAAAAGAAACATATTGTTCATAATTCTCCCTGTATGGAAATACAGTTATAGGGATATTTTTCATAGAATAATTCTTGAATCCAATTATCTCAAACTTAATCTTATAACCATATTTATTAATTATTGATTGAAAAGGTCTGTACATCATTTGATTAAAATATGTTTTATGATCTGTTCCCCCTGCAAAACCAATTGTTATTGTTTCATTTAGGTTATCATGTCCCATAATATCAGGTTTATCATATTTCAATAATAATGCAGGAGCATTCGTGACACTTACTTTTTCAAAAGAAAGTTTGTATTTTTCTGCTATATTTTTGTTGGTGGTCCATAAGCAGTGACATATATCCATTATTGATTTTATATTATTCTTTATATCTTTTCTTTCAAAATATGCTTTATTATATGACCTAGATAAACCACCTATATTCAGTAAGTCATCATCTAAAAAATAGATTAAATATTTCCCCTTATTTTTACCTAAAGTAATCTTATCAACATCTAATTGTTCTGCTCCCCTAATACATATTATTACATCTGCTATGGAAATATCCTCGTTAGAGACATGCCTACTCTCTTTATAAACAAAATTGAGTAATTGTTGTTTCTGTAAAAGTTGCAAAGGTTTTATTATTCCCATAATAGCAGATGGTATTGTTTTGAAGCAGAAGGCTAAAACATTAGTTTTTTTCATAAGAACACATCCCACATATCTTTTTTACAATCTCCAATAATTAAAGATTCTATCTGCCTTTTTCTTATCATAAATTCCTTTTACATCAATTAAAATAGGATAAGTAATATTGGAATCAAAATATTTTTTCAAGGCTTCTAGATTGATCTCTCTATAATATCTATGAGCTACACATACAATGATTGCATCAATATCAGTAACATTGTCTAAATCCGTTTGTTCAAGATTATAGTCTTTATATACCTCGTCCTTATCAGCTACTGGATCAGTTATTATTACATTAATGTCGTATTTCAATAATTCATCTATTACATCTTTCACTTTGGAATTTCTTAAGTCCGGCACATCTTCTTTAAATGTCAACCCCATAACTAATACTCTGGCATCTTTAACTTTTTGATTATTCTCAATCAGTTTTTTTATGGTTTTTTCTGCAATGATTTTACCCATGTTATCATTTATTCTTCTTCCAGATAGAATAACTTCTGGTCTATAATCCAGTTGTTGAGCTTTGTATGTTAGATAATAAGGGTCGATTCCAATACAATGTCCTCCAACAAGTCCTGGAGCAAAATCAAGAAAATTCCATTTGGTATTGGCTGCCTCCAGTACTTCTCTAGTATCAATTCCCATTTTATCAAATATTATTGCAATCTCATTTATGAATGCTATATTAATATCTCTCTGGGAGTTTTCTATGACTTTAGCTGCTTCTGCAACTTTTATTGAAGAAGCTTTAAAGACACCTGCATCTGTTATTATAGAATATTTTTCTGCTATGATATCAAGAGTCTTTTCATCACAGCCGGAAACTACTTTTTTTATTTTATCTACTGTATGTATTTTATCTCCTGGATTAATTCTTTCTGGTGAATACCCCACCCAAAAATCTTTTTTATATGCTAACCCTGATTGTTCTTCTAATATAGGTACACAAATATCTTCTGTAACTCCTGGATATACAGTTGATTCAAATACAATAATAGAACCTTTTTTTAGATTATCTCCTACTATCTTTGTTGCACTTTTAACTGGTTCAAGATTAGGAACTTTTTCTGGAGTAATTGGTGTGGGAACAGCTATTATATGAAATCTAGATTGTTTCAGTTTTTTGGGGTCTGAAGTAAATTCTAGATTATTTATATTACTTAACCGTTCTTCACCAATTTCATTAGTTGGGTCTTTACCTTGTTTGTATAGTTTTATCTTATTATCATTAACATCGAATCCTACTACATTCTTTCCTCTTTCAGCAAATGTAACTGCTAGTGGAAGTCCCACATAACCTAAGCCAATTACTGAAATAATTTCTGTGTTCATTTTAGAAAACTCCATTCTCAATAAACTCTTATTATTAGCCTCGTATTGATAGCAGAACCTGAAACCACATTTCTCGTAAACACTCCTGGCCGCTATATTATTCTCGAGTACTTCTAAATATACCTTTTGCAACTTTAACCTTTCCATAGCAAATTGGCAAATCATCTTTACAACCTTAACACCTAAACCTTTACCTCGAGCTTCATCTACTCCTATAAAAAATCTTCCAAATTCGGCTTCATCATCTTTAATATTGTATAGGGCTACCATACCTACAGCTTGTTTAAGTTCTTTATCTTCCTCTATAATAAATATATAGTCATTAGGAGTATTCAGGTACTTTTTGAACCAATCCATTTGTTTTTCCAGTTCTATTAAATTATCATTTATAAACCATTTTCTTACAGAATTCCTATTCCTCCATAAAACAACTGATTGAAGGTCTTCTATACCAATTGGCCGTAAATTAATATTATCTTCATTAATAACATAGTCATGTTTCAATATCTAGCCCTCCTTGACACTACTAGCCAATTTTATTACCTTGGAAGAAATTTCATTGACATCTTCCTTAGTTAATCTCATATGCATTGGAAGAGATAGAATCCTTGTACATAATTTATGAGCATTGGGACAACTACCCTTTCCATAAGAATACATACTATATTCAGTGTTATCTCTATAATGTACTCCTGGATAGATCTTATTAAGGTTTAGAGCTATTATCAATTCATCTCTATTATTTACTTCTATGATATACAAATGTCTAGAACATTCACATCCTTTTGCTACAGGTATTGGTCTAATTAGATTTTTATGGTATTTGAAAGCCTCATCATACCATGATGCAAGCTGTCTTCTATAAGCATTATCCATGTCCAAATATCTTAGCTGAACCAATGCTATACTAGCCATTATGGAATTACCATGGTATTTATATCCCAAATAATCTACGTCATATCTCCATTTATAGGTCTCCTTATTTAGTGAACGAGTATACGTATCTTTATTTATACCTAACCATGCTAATTTTCTTGCTAATTCATCGTATTTTTCTTCTTTGAAGCATATCATTCCAGAATCTGCAGTTGGTAGATTCTTGACTGCTTGAAAAGAATAAATAATAACATCTGCTTCTTTCCCCACAATCTCACCATCTAGTCTTGTACCACTCATGTGTGCCGCATCCAATATTAATTTCAAATTGTACTCTTTACATATTTTCACTATCTCCTTATACTGTCCTGTATTTCCACCTAGACCTACATACATGATAGCTTTTGTTTTATTGGTTATTTTTTTTCTTACGTCTACAGGGTCTAGACATAGATATTTATCTACATCAGCGAATACTACTTTCAGATTTTCATAAGCAATGGCATGGTTAGAAGATATAAACGTCAATGGAGTTGAGATAATCTCATCACCATCTTCCCATTTACACTCACTCTTAAATATTTTTACTGCTAAATGAAGTCCTACTGTAGCAGAATTTATAAAATGAGCATTAGGAAGATTAGTATACTCTTTCCATTTCTTCTCAAATTCTATAGTTTTATATCCTAACCCTGTCCAACCTTTTTCCAGGCATTCTTTTATTTCTTCAAGGCATTCTTCCACCCTAAAGGTCGGTACGAATAATTGTATTGACATATCATTTCACCTCAATAAAATCAGTTACAAATATATTAGATTGCAATCCAAGTGTTACTATATTATATTTTTCTTGAATTTAAAACGTTACAATATTATTTCTAAATTATATGCACTTCTTTTAATTATCCAAAATATAATGGATTAGAATCATAAAATATGACTTAGGTGATTATAATATGAATATTGGTTTTTCAAGAATTCCAGTTGGTAAAGGTGGTGCCATATCTTGGATTAAAACATTCAGTAATTATTGTGTCTCACAAGGACATCAAGTAAGATTTAACTATAAAAATAATATAGATGTATTTTGCTCTGTAGCTAATTATAACCAACCTGAAGAATTGAAATATTTGAGGAGACGCAATATAAAAATATTACACAGATTAGGTTCAATTTTTTTAGATTATAATTATGATGATAAAAAAATAATTAGTGATGGTAATGAGCATTTTAAACAATTAATTTCTTGTGCTGACTATCTTGTATATCAAAGTAAATTTTGTAAAACAGTACTTTTCAGAAGTCTATATGATGAAAAAGAACCTGATGGAGATATTATTTATAATAGCACTAATGCCTCTATTTTTTCCCCAAATGTTAAGCCTATCGTTAGACCTTTAAACAAAAAAATTATTTTATGTAGTGCATATTGGGGGGCTCTAAATACTTCTTTGGAATGTATTAAATTAGTGATTCAAACTGCAAAAAAACTTCAAAGTCATAATGAAATAGAATTTTGGGTATTAGGGCTTGCTCCAAAAGAAGTTGAGGAATATATTAAGAAAGCCCATTTACCTAATATTACCAGATTAAACTTATCAAAACCTATTAATTATGAGCTAATGCCACGTTTACTGAAAACAGCAGATTTGGTTCTCCATCTCAAAGCCCATGAAGGTTGCTCGAATGCTGTTATAGAAACTATGAACATTGGTACACCTTTTGTAGGATTAAATTCCGGTAGTTTACCTGAACTATTAGGAAATGCTGCACTTTTAGTAGATTGTACTAGTGATATAAGTAAATTTCCTAAAGTAAATATTGAAGACTTAGTTGAAAAAGTTTTAACAACATTAAATATGGCTTCTATTTATAGAAATAAAATGCTTAACCGTTCCAAATTATTTTCAGAAGAAGAGCAATGTAGTAAGTACTTGGCTATTTTAGAAAATTTATATAAAATGAACCATTAAAAATATCAAAAACATTTAGTATTAACACATAATAATAAACCTTCTTATCAATATATGAAGGTTTATTATTATGTATTAATTAGAGTTATTCATTAATATTCTATTAAATATCTCTAATGCTTTTAATGATGCATAATCTAAAGTATAATGTTCCATAACATCTTTATAAGCATTTTCTATTATTTTTTCTCTTAAATCATCATCTTTATATAGCCTATTTATTGCAGTAACCCACTCTTCTACAGTATCATTAACTAATAATCCATTTTGCTTATTCTTAATTGAATATAGAAAAGGCGCTGTCTTACTGGATATAATTGCATTTTGCGTAGCCCCTGCTAATGCATATTTAATCTCTGTTTTACAATTTAGACATTCTTCTATTGTCTTTTTACTTCTTTTTTCTATTTTCTCTTTATAATAATTATCATTAGTTGGTACTGGATTCAATAATATATGTGTTCCCTTTAAAAAACTGATCATATTTTTAAAAGGAACATATCTATAACTAATAACATTTTCTACACCACTTAGAAATGAAGAACCGCTCATGGTAACAAATCTTATATTTGAATTTTCTTTACTAAAAGTATTAATTATGTTAAATATTAATTTCCTACCTATGGCTCCTGTACTTACCCAAGATACATAAAATTTATCTAGATTTTCTTTTTTAACATTTTTTATTTCTTTCATATCTACATAAGTACGTAATATATAAATATTTTTATTATATTTCTTAATTTGTTGTTTCATTAGTTTATTTTGACATATCAATGCATGACATCTTTTTATAAATTTCTTTGGTAATCCATATTGGTCTTCTATCACTAAATCATCTATCATATAAACAAATTTTTTAGTATTATAATACTTGTTAATTAACATAAAAATATTTCTTTTGTCTTCTCTAGAAATTATTACTCCATTAGCACCTAAACGCTGGAATATAATAATATCATTGTTCAAAACTACTTCTTCATTTAATTCTTTATAATATAAAACTAATGTTGATTCAACATATTTTTTTAAGCCCTTTGATAACTCAAAACAGTATTTTCTTGTACATGGATCATCTTTATTAGAATATACAAACAATAATTTCATACAACATCTCCCTTCAAAACCAAGTACATATGTAGTTACCATTCATATTTATAGATTTTATAATCCTAATTCATATTATTATATATTATTAAATATGTTACACAAGCTTCAAATTATATATAATAATAGTTTAATTAATAATTCTTTTTTGAAATTTGATATCATATATTTATATATAAACCCAATAATACGAGGTGAATTATATTAATATTCTTATAACAGGTGTTAATGGGCAATTAGGATATGATGCAGAAAAATTATTATCACCTTTTCATAAAATAGTTGGTTTAAACAAAGAGGAGTTAGATATTACAAAACTTAAGGATGTACAAAATATTATTTCTAATGTAAAACCTCAAGTAATTATTAACTGTGCAGCTTATACCAATGTAGATAGGTGTGAAGATAATATTGACTTAGCGTATAACATAAATGCATATGGTTGCTGTAATTTAGCAATACTTTCAAAGAAATATGATTATCGTTTAGTCCATATTTCTACAGACTATATTTTTGATGGCAAAAAAAATCAACCTTATATAGAATCAGATAAAGCAAATCCCTTAAATATTTATGGAAGTTCAAAATTATTAGGAGAAAATTTCATTAAGTCACTATGTCCGAAACATTATATATTAAGAACTTCTTGGTTATATGGGCAACATGGTAATAACTTTGTTAAAACAATGTTAAAATTATCTATGAAGAATGATACCTTGAATGTAGTTAATGACCAAATAGGAACCCCAACATATACTCTTGATTTATTAAAAGTAATTACCATGGTTATTAAGACTGATAATTATGGAATTTATCATGTATCCAATAAAGGTGAATGTAGTTGGTACGATTTTACTAATAAAATACTTCAATTAACTAACAATAAAACTAAAGTATTACCCATAGATTCAGAGCAATTAGATAAACCTGCTAAGAGACCTAGTTATTCAGTACTTAAGAATCATATGCTAGAGCATGTATTTAATTATAAACTTCGTTATTGGGAAGATGCCTTGGAAGAATTTTTACAAAAATTATAAAATTGGAGTGAATCCTATGAAGTCATATTTTTTTATTATCCCTAGTGGAAATCCAACCACAACTTATGCAAATAAGTTATTTGCAAAAGCTTTACAAGATTTAGGTTATGATGTAGAAACAGTTTTAGATTTATCCCAAAAATTTAGTATACTTAAAAATCCAAACTGTGATGCAATATTTTTTCAAAAAACTATACAATGTCCAGCACATACAAAAAAATACATAGAGCACCTTAAGGGTAAAGTTAAACTGATTCATATTGATAATGACTTTCAAGATATGCATAAAACAGATAAGTTAGAAACATTGAAAATAACTGACCTTATTATAGTATGTACTTCACAACATAAAAGAGCACTAAAAGAATATACTAATGTACCTATTGAAACAGTTTCAAATATAGTTGATTTTGAAAATTATAATTATGTGTCAATTACACAAAAATCAAATAACCCATTAATTATCAGCTGGCAGCAAGCTTGTGCTGATGCCTATACGCAAGATTTACTTATGATTGCTAAACCATTATGTGAAATTCATGAACGTTATAATACCGAACTTCATTTATATGGATGGTATATGGGAAAAAATCATCCTGATCTAAGACATGAAATACGTAAAGTAATGCCTTTCGCTAAATTCATAGAATATCAACCATTAACCAAGTATTTAACAGATATAGTACCTAAGTTATCCCAATCTGATATTTTTATTATGCCATATATTAAGCATAAAGGTAGATGGGGCAAAAGCGGTTTTGGATTAAAAAGAATAATGTTGTTAGGACTACCAATTGTAGCCTCAAATACAGAACATCATAGAACTTTAATAAAAAATGGTGAAAATGGCTTCCTCGCAACTACAAATGACCAATGGTATTCTAATCTAGAATCTTTAGTTAATAGTAAAGAATTGAGAGAAAATTTTGCAATAAAATCTAGGAAACTAATACAAACAAACTATAATCCTGAAATAATTATTAAACAGTTCATAAACGCTGTAAACAAACATATATCCCTTTTTACCAAACCTTAATACCAACAAACGCTTACTAATTTATTATTTTTATTGCCATTATTTATTGTTTTAGATTTTCCTCTATTATTCTAATTATTATATCTTGATTTTGTACATCTAACGAATAATATATTGGTAAACATAAAATTCTTTTTGAAATACTATTAGATTTTTGTACATCAGCATCCTGAACATAAGGTAATTTATTTAGAGAAGGATAAAAGTATCTTCTAGGGATAACATTATTATCTAATAATTTATCCCTTATTTTAAATAAATCGTATTCACTTTTAAATATAATTGGAAAATAAGAATAATTCATAGTGCATTTTTTATTAATGCATTGAAATTTCACAGAATAATTTCCATTAAAACATTTCAAATAGTATTCATAGATCTTTTTCCTATTATCCATTATATTACCTATATCATCCAATAAACATAATCCCATAGCTGCTTGGAATTCATTCATTTTAGCATTTATTCCTAACTCAGTAATCTTTTCATGAGAAGCAAATCCAAAATTTATCATCTTTCTAACTTTTTCAGCTATTTCATCATTGTTTATTATCAATGCTCCCCCTTCTATGGTATGAAATATTTTTGTAGCGTGAAAACTCAATATACTGATATCTCCATAATTAAGTATACTCTCTCCATTATAATTGACACCAAAACAATGAGCCGCATCATATATAACCTTCAGATTATTTTTTTCTGCTATATACTTTATTCTATCAACATCACATCCATTTCCAAAAACATGGGTTGGAACAATACAAGATGTATCCTGAGATATTTTTTCTTCTATTTTATCAACATCAATATTAAGAGTTCTTTCATCTATATCAACATATCTAGGTCTTAATCCTTCCCATACTAAACTACTTGTTGTAGCCACAAACGAAAAAGGTGTTGTGATAACATCTCCAGAGATACCTAAAACTTTGTAGGCGACTTGAAGTGCTAATGTTCCATTTGATACTAGAATTAAATTACCAATTCCCAGATATTTTTCTAATCTTTTTTCCAATTCTCTAACTAATTCACCATTATTTGTTATCCAACCAGAATCATATATTTTATTTACATAATCCTTATATTTATCAATATCTGGCAAATAAGTTTTTGTAACATTAATCATAGTTACACCTACTCTTGTCTCTTCTAAGACTTTTTTATATCATTTTACAAATATTTTTCACCTTGAATACGTTTCCTCACTATTTTGCAAGGTATTCCATATGCAACTGTATATGATGGAATATCCTTAATAACTGTTGAACCAGCACCTATCACTGTATTAGAACCTATACATTTATCATGAATTATATTCGCTCCCAAACCAATAGCCGAATAATCGCCTATCTTCACATGCCCTCCCGTAGTTGCATTTGGTGCAATAGAAGCGTAATCTCCAATACAATTATCATGGTCAATTGATGCCTTGCTGTTAATGATACAGTGATTACCAATTATAGAATCACTATTAACAACTACACCAGCCATTAAAACACTGCCATCCCCTATTGTTACACCTTTTCCAATAGATGTATAAGGATGAATACATGTAATAAACTTAAACTTAGAATTTATATCTTTTATTAAGCAAACCATCTTGTAACGTGTCCAATTATCTCCTATTGCAACTATCCCTTCATGTATTTTATTTAAGATAGAGTAATCTTCTTCATTCCCGATAATAGTATATCCAAAATAGTACTCTCCTTTTTGTCTATATGGATCAATCAATCCAACTATATTAAATTCATGCTGTTTTTCTACAATATCAATAATTACTTTTGAATGTCCCCCAGCACCAAAAACAATGATATCTCTCATTATTCAAACCTCCGTTTGAAATTATAATATATCGAAAATGATTATTCACTAATTAGCATTTCGTATAAAATATTGAAAATTCTCTTCTGCCATTTTCTTATTATAATAATGCTTATTAATAGAATCAGAATCATGTATGGAAGCACAAAAGATTGACCGTTTTCCTGATTTGACCTCCTCAAAATATATGGCTTCTTTCTCTTTTATTAATTTTGCAAACTTATCATGACAATAATTTGATTTATGAATATCAAAACATGTAGTGTTATTCTTTACTAAGGAACATTTGTTTTTATATAGGCATTGGTCACAACATACATATTGAGGTTGTATTAATTGTACAGTAGGAAGATACCCTGTACAATAAGGAGTATAGTCATTTATCCTTATACCCATATCTATATCTGCTCCATAGGTTTCTTCATTCCAATAACCTATATAATCAAACACTTCTGGTCTTATACAATTGCAGCATCCTAAAACCATCTTGTATTGATAATAGCTAATCCCCTCTTTACTACATAACTTTGGATTTATCTTCTTTTGTTTAAAAAGCCCTTCTCTCACTCCGCCTAGTAAACCCACTTCTGGAAAACGATTCATCACTTCCATAAACTTTGAGATCCACTCTTTGATTTTTATATAAACATCATTTTCTACTAAAATAAAATATTGGTCTTTTTTTCTCTTACTAAGAGCATAATTTATGGCATAAACTACTCCACAGTTTTCCATAAATCTCTTTTTACATTTTATCCTGTCATCTTCAACTGTCTGTAAATATTCCCATGTATCATCAATTGAATTGTTATCAATAATATATAATTCAAAATCATCTGTTGTATCAAGTAAAGCCTGTAAATTCTGTACAGTTAGTCCAACCCTATTCCATGTTATAAAGCATACTAGTGGAACCGACATTGAAACAATCCCTTCATAAAATTAGATTACCCTACATTATATGTCTAATTAATAGTGTAAGTTATCATTTATTGTACTTATATTCAAATAACCTTCATTTTTATATAAAAAAAGAATTCCATTATCTTATATCATTATAGAATTCCTTTATATTCTCCATCTTCAGTTTAATATCAATCATTATTCATCTACTTATAATTATGTAGATTAATCTCCTATTTCATTATTTTTCTCCACCACTCTTGATTATTCACATACCATCTAATGGTTTCTTCGATTCCCTCTTCAAATTTATAGCTTGGTCTCCAACCTAATTCTTCTCTTATCTTAGTGGCATCTATAGCATACCTTACATCATGTCCCAATCTGTCATCTACAAATTCTATTAATGATTCATCCTTATCTAGGCAATCTAATATTTTTCTAACTATAAAAAGATTATTTCTTTCATTATTAGCTCCAATATTATAGACCTCTCCTATCTTACCATGGTGAAGTACTTTATCTATTGCAGCACAATGATCTTCTACATGAATCCAATCACGAATGTTCAAACCATTTCCATAAACTGGTAGTGGCTGATTATCATATGCTCTGCTTATCATAAGTGGTATTAATTTTTCGGGATATTGATAAGCACCATAATTATTGGAGCATCTTGTAATGTTAATAGGCAGCTTATATGTCTCATAATATGCTCTAACCAACAAGTCTGCACTAGCCTTACTAGCAGAATATGGATTATTAGGTGATATAGGTGTCTTTTCTGTAAAATATCCAGTATTTCCCAATGAACCATAAACTTCATCTGTAGAAATTTGGATATATTTTTTTATCTTATATTTTTTAGCTGCATCCAATAAAACCTGTGTCCCCATCACATTTGTCTTAATAAATGCATTACTATTATCAATACTTCTATCAACATGACTTTCTGCAGCAAAATTAATGATATAATCTACACATTTTTCCATTATTGGGTTAACAATATCTATATCAGATATATCCCCTTTAACAAAGACATAATTAGGATTATCTTCAATATCCTCTAAATTATCTAGGTTGCCAGCATAAGTCAATGCATCAAGATTAATTATCTTATAGTCATCATATTTATTAATGATATATCTAATGAAGTTGCTGCCAATGAATCCTGCTCCACCTGTAACCAGAATCGTTTTCATTTATTTCACCTCTAATCCTATAAATTTTTTGTTCTCTCCAAATCTAGGCCAAATAGTATCTTTATCTGATAATAGTACATCATCAACCCGATCTATGGGCCAATTGATATTTATTGTAGGATCATTCCATATGATTCCCGCTTCATATTGTTGATAGTAATAGTTAGTACATTTATATACAAACTTAGCATAATCAGATAGAACTAAAAAACCATGTGCAAAACCTTCAGGTATATAAAACTGTTTATTGTTATCACTAGACAGAATTACACCAAAAGATTTTCCATAGGTATCGCTATTCTCTCTTAAATCAACTGCTACATCAAAAACTTCTCCCATAACAACCCTTACTAATTTCCCTTGAGGACATTTATACTGATAATGTAAACCTCTTAGAACACCTTTCGTAGAAAGTGATTCGTTGGACTGTACAAAAACTGCATTAAGACCTGCATCTATAAAATCTCTACTATTATAGCTTTCCATGAAATACCCACGGTTATCTTGAAATACTTTTGGCTCTATTACATATAAATCTTTTATAGTAGTCTTAATAAAATTAAACTTACCCATTTATTTCTACCTTTCCAATATATTTTTTAAATATTGTCCATACTCGGTCTTAATCATTGATTCAGCTAATTTCAGTAATTGATGCTTATTGATATATCCTTTTTTATATGCTATTTCTTCTATGCAAGCTATATATATTCTTTGCTCTTTTTGTATTGTCTCAACGAAGTTAGCTGCATTAAGAAGCCCTTGATAAGTCCCAGTATCAAACCAGGATATGCCTTCTTCCAGTATTTCAACTTTTAGCTTATTTTGTTCCATATATACTCTATTAACATCTGTTATCTCTAGTTCATTTCTATTGGATGGTTGAATATTTTCAGCTACAGAAATCACATTATTATCATAAAAATATAATCCTGGTACAGCAAAATTAGATTTTGGGTTTTTAGGTTTTTCCTCTATAGAGACTACATTTGATTTATTATCAAATCCTACTACACCATAATGGGTTGGATCTTTTACCCCATAACCAAAAATAGTTGCACCTTTTTTCCTCTTAACCACCCTTTGTAAAATACTATTCAATTTTTCCCCATAAAAAACATTATCACCAAGTATTAAAGCAACTGAACTTTTACCTATGAATTGTTTTCCTACAATAAAAGCGTCAGCTATACCTTTGGGCTTTGCCTGAATTTTATAGGATAACGAGATTCCAAATCTTGAGCCATCTCCTAATAGTTCTTTATAACTGCCTATATCCCTTGGAGTAGAAATAATAAGTATTTCTCTAATATTAGATTTCATCAATGTGGCAAGGGGATAATATATCATTGGTTTATCATAAATAGGTAACATTTGCTTAGATATTGCTTTTGTTAAAGGATATAGTCTTGTACCAGATCCTCCTGCTAATATAATACCCTTCATGTCTCACCTCTTTTATATACAAGTTGTCTTATTTTATTTTATTATAATTGATTTAGAAACGTTACAATATAAAAATTATTACACTATAAATAAAGGGTTAACTAAATATTTAAAAGAATTCCCTTAGGCAATTTTAACATCTAAAGTAATAATGGTAAAGAACTTAAATATATTAATCATTTGAAATCAGGTATATATTTTTTTATTGCATCTATAAATATATTAACACAATTATCATAACTATATTTAGTATCTATCAAATTTCTAGAAGTTAATGAAAATTTTTTTCTCAACTCTGACTGAGTAATCAGTTCTTTAAGTTTCTGATACCATTCGTCTGCTGTTGTAGCAATATATCCATTTACCCCATCTTGAATAATCTCTTTATGAATACCTATATCAGAAACAATAACTGGTACACCTAACATCATAATCCTTTTTAATCCAAATCCTGCTTTTCCATATCTATCAGGTATATCCAAATAAGGAACAATAAATATATCTGTCATAGCTATTTTAGGAACAATATGTTTAATATAACTATCATATGGCATAAAAGAAATAAATTCAGCAAAAGGAAAATACTTACTAACAAATCTACGGTTATCGGGTTTCCCGTAATGTTTTCCTTCATGCCATCCATATAGTTGTAACCTGATTCCATATTCTTTATGAAGGTTTATTAAGGGATATTTTATACTTAATAGATCAGATATATAAACATCAGCTAGACTTTGCTGCCAACTAATGATTAATGGATTATTATTTCTTGTTTCAAAGGGTATATATCTATAATTTTCAAAATCGTTTATTGAAGTAATAGTTTCTACTGGTGTCTTAGTATATTTATGCATTAATGCCTCATGTTGTTTGTTCCCTACAAGAATAAGGTCTGCTACATTTAATGTATCTATATGATTCTTATCATTCATTCCTAGAAAATCATCATCTATATATACTAGATGGACTTTTCCTTTTAAGTGTCGTACTTCGTTATAGCTATGTCCTTTATCAAAAGTTTTTTGGAATAATATCATATTACAACTTAATTTGTTGAGTATATCTAATTTTCTATTAGATTTTTGTACGACTTCAATATCATAACCACGCTTTATCAAAGCATTAGCATACAATTTTCCTGAAATAGTTGTAGGAGCTAAATCATTATCTGATAAGAAAAATTTAATATTCACCTTATCACATCCTAATTATTTACTAGCTTATTGATTTCTATAAAATATTTTTCACACATTTGCTCAAGAGTGAATCTTTTACTTCTCTCTTTTATTTTTTCCTTATAATACTCATAATTATCAAATGTTTTTAGTATCTGACTAGCCATACTTTTAATATTAATTACTGGAAAATGTTCAAATGAAGGTTCACATTCACCTCGTAAACCTGCATCTCCTAAAAGTTCTGGAGTACTACCTAGATTAAGACCTACTATGGGCTTACCAACGTTCATAGCTTCAATTATCAAGTTAGAGCAAGCATCGTTTGGTCTAGTATGCAGTATTATATCAGAAGTACGTATATATTCTGGCATTCTTTCTCTTGTAATTGGTGTTCTAAGATTATATCTTGTGATATTACTAAGATTTGCTTTCTTTAATATATCTTCTACATGGGGATATGCCTCTCCAAGGACCCAAAATTCAATGTCCTTTCTATCTGAGAATTCTTTAGCTATATTAATTATATTTCTAATACTATATTCTGCCATTAGTTCTGGTCCCCAATAAGCTATGGATAGTATTATTTTCTTATCATCTGGCTTTGGAAGTGTCTTTCCCTCTTCCTTGAATACATTTGAATCCGCTCCATTATAAATTACTATCCCTGGTAATTCTTGTCCATTAAATAATTGACTAGCCATAACTTTTGAAAAATCACTTTGATAAATAATCCTATCTGCCAATTTCATAGAATCAGCTATAAGCCTATTCAATCTAACAGTTGTTCTATTGTCTGTTAAGAAATTATAGTAAATACCATCCATCCTATATAAAATCTTAGTATTTCTTTGCTTCATTCTCTTTAACTCATCAGGGGTAGTATAGAAAGCCAAAGTTATAAAGATATCAACTTTTTCATTTTTAGAGAAATACACTTGATGTCCTTTAGATATACAGTAGTTACTAAAAGCTTTTACCCACGTTCTAGTACCACCTCTGCCTTCTGGCTTTACTGGAAATCCTATTTTCATATTACACCTCTTTTTTTATACAAGCTATAATTCATTATATTAAGAATATCTATATATTGTTACTATACATACCTCTGTTAACACTACTATCTCATATGTTTCACAAGTAGATTTGTTATTGGTAAAGCATAGTTTTTTATTATTTAAACTACTTATATAAACAATTATTAAGTAGCTTGTCACATTTTTGTAGACTAGCGAATAATATAAACTAGGAAATCATATGAAAGGAGTGTTATTATGTTTGGATATGGTTATGGCTGTTGTTGTAGAGGTTTTGGTGGCTACGGTTACGGCGGTTATGGTTATGGTGGCGGTTATGGTTACGGCGGTTATGGTTGCTGTTGTTCTAATTGCTGCAGTTTATGTTGCGGTTGTGGTTGTTGTGGCTGTAGAAGAAGATGCTGCTGTGGTTTTGGTAGTTATTATTAATTTTTATTTAATCGGACATGTTTATGGATAAAAGGGGTTTTTCTCTTTTATCCTGTTTTTTATTTATAATTCTTTGATAGTTTTAAGTGTATTAATTATATATCCTAATTTATCTTTCGAGAGATATGGGTACATTGGAAGACTGAAAATCCTTTTACTTATATCTTCCGCTATACAAAAGTCCCCTATTCCATAGCCTAACTTTTTATATACTTCTTGAAGATGTAAAGGCTTTTGATAATAGATAGCTGTTTTTATACCTTTATCTTCTAGATGATTAATAAACCTTTCTCTTTCCTCAGGACTTTTTGCTAGAACTGAATATTGAGCCCAAGCTGATATATAATCTTTTGGAATTTCTGGTATAGTGACAATATCTTTCAATTCATTAGAATATTCTTTGGCAATTTCATTTCTTAATCTAATCTCTTCATCAAATACTGATAACTTCCCTAGTAATATTGCTGCTTGAATAGTATCCAACCTGCCATTGATACCTGTTCTCACATTGTCATATTTGTTACTGCCTTTTCCATGAACCCTTAGAGATTTCAAATTATCACTTAAAATTGTATCATTAGTAAGTATTGCTCCCCCATCACCATAACAACCAAGAGGTTTAGCCGGGAAAAAAGAAGTACATCCAGCATCCCCGAAGCTTCCTCCTCGTTTTTCTTTATACCTACTACCAAAACTCTGAGCTGCATCTTCTAATACTTTTATATTATATTTAGAAGCTGTCTTTTCTATGCTTTCATAATCAGATGGTAATCCAAATAAATCTACTGGAATAACCGCTTTTGGAGTCAATTTACCTTCATTCAATGTTTTTCTAATGGCTTCTTCAAGTAATTCAGGGTCTATATTATATGTCCTTTCATCTATGTCTACAAACACAGGTGTAGCCCCTAATAAGGTTATTACTTCAGAGGTTGATATAAATGTAAATGGTGTTGTGAAAACCGCATCCCCATGACCTATTCCCCATGCCATTAATGCTAATAGTAATGCATCTGTTCCACTTGAACAAGTTATAGCATGTTTTACTCCTGTATATTTAGCTAACTTTTCTTCTAACTCATGAACTTCTGGACCCATAATGAATCTCCCATGATTCAATACATTATCTATCCTCTTATCTATGTCTGATTTCAATCTTTTATACTGCAAAGCTAAATCATTCATTTGTATCATGTTGTTTTACCTCCTGGATACCATCATTAATTTTTAAATAACACCTTTTACATTTCTTACATATCAGATCTTCTTCCAACTGTTCACCACATTCACATACCCAACCTTTTTGTCTAGCTGGTACACCAATCATCAATGCATGATCAGGTACATTCGAACATACAACCGCACCTGCCCCTATCAATGAATGCCGGCCTATGTTATGACCACAAACAATAGTGGCATTTGCACAAATGGAAGCTCCTTCTTTTACTAATGTCTTACGATAATCTTCGTTACCTTTTACTGGATATTTGCTCCTTGGATATTTAACATTAGTAAAAACAATGGAAGGACCACAAAAAACATAATCTTCAAGTTCAACACCTTCATATACAGATACATTGTTCTGTATTTTGACATTATTGCCTATAACAACATTGTTAGCTATATTTACACTTTGTCCAAGTACGCAATTTTCTCCTATTCTTGCACCTTTCTGAATATGTGAGAAATACCATATTTTTGTACCACTACCTATAGTTACGTTATCATCAATATAAGCGCTCTCATGAACAAAGTAGTTATTCTCTTTCATTTTTTTACACCTCCTTAATCATGTTATAATTAATTTTATTAGTAATATTCTCAAGTATTTCTATAACTTCTAGACCACTCTTTCCATCAGCAATCCTTAATTCTTTATTATCTATTGATCTAATAAAATACTCTAATTCGTTCTTCAATGGTTGTGATTCATCATATTCTATGACACTCATACCTTCATCACATTTTATTGGACTACCGTTATTCCATTGTATTATCTTATCGTAGTAATAGATATTATTATCTCTACCTGATCCATCAAAACATAACATGCCTTTATCACCTATAGCAATTATTCTCTGTTCCTTAAAAGGATGAAGCCATGAAACAAATACATGTGCTTTGGTTTTACTTTGGTATGTAAAATTAGCAATGACAATATCAGGAATGTTTTTTTGAAGTAAGCAGCTTCCTACAGCTTCAATATCAATAGGCAATTCATCAATTAGATAATTCAATATGGAAATATCATGAGGTGCAAAGGAAAAACAAACATCTTCTCTTGTACGCACAGTACCAAAATTCAACCTTGTAGAATACAAATATAGTAATTTTCCAATTTTGCCACTGCTAATTAGTTGTTTTAATCTAATTATTGCTGGATGAAATAATAAGAGATGACCTACCATTAATTTACAATCATTTTCTTGTGATAACACTAATAGTTTTTTAGCTTCTTCCCCTGAAAGCGCAATTGGTTTCTCAATTAGAACATTCTTCTTAGCTTCAAGAATCATTTTTCCAATAGGAAAATGTGTTTCTGCTGGAGTAGCTATGACATAACCGTCATATTCATCCTCTAATGAATCCTCTAATCTAGTATAGCCTTTTACTCCTTTATATTTTTCTAGAAATTGAGCAAGTATTGTATTATTACTTTCAACTATTCCACCAAGATTACCCATCTCATTAAGTATCCTTATATGGTTTTTCCCCCAACGTCCTGCTCCTATAACACATATTTTTTTCTTCATATCTTCACCTATTTATTATTTATTCATAAGCAAAATCATCAGAAACAAAGAATTAATTGCTTATTGGTTAATATAGTTTATGATATCAAATCTGATTAGTTACATTAATTACAACCCCAATGGACAATTAAGTAACACAACAATGAAACAGATAATACTTTAGTAATATAAAAAGATATAAAAATTTTATAAATAAATCTAAGGAGATATCTATGAATAGTCTAAGCATCATCATTCATCAAGATGAACAAGAACTAAAATGTATATTTGAGTTAATTAAACCACTTATTGTCAGCTTTGATACAGACCTTATAATAATAAGTAATACTCATGATACTTTTGACATTTCTTACGATTATACGATTCTTAACTATAATAATGATTATCATACTTTTAAAGAATATTGTATATATTCATCTACTAGTAAAAGAATCATGGTTATAGACAAAGGATATAAAATAACCCCAGAATTAATAGCATCTGTTAACTCTGAACTCCGAAAAGATGATTACAAGAATATAAGTATTAACCTAAAAACTTATCTCTCAGAAGATAAAAAGATCTCTTACACTAGAGAAGAAGTATTAGTATACAACAGGGGTGTACAAGGTTTCAATCATAATCTTGATTTAACTATAGAAGATATGGGTCTTATTAGGCTAAATAATATGGATAGAACTATTGAATTATTGATTGAAAAGAACCACTATAAAGAGCTTCTGCTTTGGTACAAATATAATATACTAAATAAGGATTCCAATATCCAATCTCATTTTTATGATACAGTCGAAAAAATTAAGTATAAGATGGATATAAGTAGTATTCAAGGCTTGGAAAAAACTTTTATAGATTCTGAAATTGATAATGACTATACCCATTATACTAAGATAAAACATTTGAAAAGCAATAACGAAAATCAATATTATTCAGGTATAAAAAATAGCTATCAGACCATTTATTCCCAAGAAAAAATTTATTATAGCTGGTTCATCTACGATTATATAAAAGATAATATGCTGCCTGATTTTTTATTATCCCTAAATGATAATTTAAAACAAAAATATCTAAACTACATTCTAGATAATATCAATAACTGTGAAAACTATCTATACCAGTTGTTAATCAATTACAATAATAAAGTTGATAAAAGTAGCATTGATGAACTGAGAACCTATATACTCTTACTAGAAAACTACATGGATTATATGAGTACTAAATCCGAAACTCCATTGATAAAAAGTAAGCTAATAAAAATCCATGATATATATATTTTATCTTGCAATGAATGGGGTAAAAATAATGATTTACTTAATTATCATGATATTAGATTTCTAGATCTATTTAACCAAGCTCATGAATTAGTAGATAAGGGCTTAATAGGTGAATCCATCAATCAACTGATAATCCTATCAAAAAAGTATCCTAAAAAAGCTAAGATACTTAACTATTACATTCAAAGATTAAGATATAAATATAATGTGTACCCATATACACTTAGCATTTGTATGATTGTAAAAAACGAATCAAAGAATATTGATAGATGTTTAAAAAGCTTGAAACCTCTAGTTGATTCTAATCTGGCAGAACTTATAATAGTTGATACTGGTTCGGAGGATAATACTATTGAAATAGCTAAAAATTACACAAAAAATATATTTTACTATACTTGGACAGGTAATTTTTCTGATGCAAGAAATTATTGTAATCTTTTTGCCAGGGGTGAATACATCTTTACAATGGATGCTGATGAAGAATTGATGAAAGATGAATCTGAAAAACTGATAAATATATTTACAAACACGAATTATCTAGATTATAATACCTACACTTTGACTATCATAAGTTATACAGATATAGAATTGACAAAATTCTCAGGTTTGACACAATCACGTATATTCAGGAATAATAATAGATTCTATTATACTAGTGCCATTCACAATCAAGCTGTAATAAATGAACCTATCAAAAATCTAGATATCTTGATAACCCATTACGGCTATATAATGACAGAAGATATCAAAGAGAAGAAATTTCAAAGAACATCTTCCTTGTTAAAAAAAGAATTACAACGAGAACCTCGTAATCTATATTATAGATATCAATTAAGTACCAGTTATGGTATGTATGGTGATGTTAATAATGCTATAAGGCAAGTTGATATATTCATGAATATCATCAATGAAAATAAACTTATCAATGATATTACCATAATGTATCTTAATAATGCTGCCGCTATATATTGTAATGGATATGAATTCGAAAAAGCTAATAAAGTAATAGATACTGCCCTTATGTATAAACCTAATTTCATAGATTTTATATATTACAAAGCTTATGTATTATTCAATCTTGGAAAATACTCAGAAGCTCTGCCTTATATTGAAAAATATCTTTTACTACTTAAAGACTATTTTGAATCTAATATAGCTAAAGATGGTAGATATGTATTCTACACATTAGGCTATAAAAGTAAAGCAGTGAGATTATATATCGTTATGAACTATAGATTAAAAAGATATATAAATTGTATTGACAATGCCTATGGAATTGATAATGATTTAACTTTGAAAAATTGTCTACACGAAATTGTTAACTCCTGTTTTTATACTAAGAGATATAAAGAGCTTGTAGATTTTTATGATAATAAAATAAATGAAAGTAAACAAGAAGGTATAGAGGATGTCTTTCTCTACTTCCTTATTAAAAATCTTGTTGAAATGACTGATGCTGAAATTGATAAATTATATTCTTATTTTAATGATGAAACACATAATAATTTTATTATAAAAGTTAAAAATCAACTATCAAATAATCAATATAATACTATCAATAATTGTCTTAATATAATCGAGCAATATGATATTGATGGAATGGACCTTGAAGGTGTAAAACAAATACTACTATCTGTCCTTCCTATATTCAGTAATGAATTTGATTTCACTGATACAATATTGCTATGTAAAATCAAAAGAGCTGCTATGGTTATATTACATCGTACTAATGAGTTGATGGATAATGGCATACTAACTAAAGAACAACTTGTTAATATATTTAGCAGCTATATTCGTATTTGCATTGAAATAATAAAACTTAATAAATGTGAATTACTTGAAAATAGAGAAAACATATTTGTTACAAAAATTGTTAATGCTTTCAATGAAAATATTGAAAATGTAGATTACGGATTAAAACTAGCTGAAAAAGCCATTATTCAATATCCTGAAATGAATGATATCATAGAATTAGTAACTAAACCAATACACCATAGTCAGTGTACTGATAATACTACTAAATCTGATAATATTATCTTAGATGATGACTCTATAAAAAATAGAATCAAGACAAATTTAATTAATAATAATTTTGCTGATATAGAAAAAACAACGTGCACTGACAGTTGCTTAAGAGTACTAATGGGTACATCAGATCCAACCGGAAAAACAATAAATTTACGGAATATCTTGAATCATAATGGAATCCATGCTAAAACATTAAATTATATTCCTAATTATAATCTTATGAATCCTGATTATGTACTAGATATATATAAATTTACATCAGATGAAAAATTGTTGAATAGTCTAATAGATATAGCATCACAAATAATACCTCTATTTGATTTTTTTCATTTTAATTATCTTAGTTCACTAATCATAAATAACATTGACTTAAGTATACTAATCGAATTAAACAAAAAACTTTTTTTACATCTATGGGATAAAGAAGTCAGTATTACATCTAAAGCAGTAGAATATAACCCATATATTAATATAGACAATATACATGATGATAATATAAAAAGATCTTTAGAAGCTACCTCAAAATATATTCCTAATTGCATAATCAGTAATATGGAGCTTCAAAACTATGTAAGTAATTTTTTTGATACAGTGAATTATATCTCACCGATGATAGATATTGATAAATATATCAATCTACCTTTTTACAGTTATAATAGAGAACAAAATAAAAAATTTACAATTGCTTGTACTCCATCAGCTACTAAATCTAAAGGTATTAGATACATTTTAAAGGCCATAGAAGAGCTAAAATTAAACTATGAAATAGTTCTCCTACAAATGCAAGAACTATCCTATGAAAACAAATTAATAGTCTATGGAAGAGCAGATTTAGTCATTGATGAGATAACTACAGGTAATTATAGTCAACATGCTATAGAAGCTATGGCATTAGAAAAACCAGTGATTTGTTGGATTAATGATTTTATGAAAGATATCTATCCAAGTGAACTTCCTATAATAAACTCTAGACCTGAAGATATAAAAGAAGTAATTGCTGATATACTATGTAACAAAGACATGTTAAAATTTATAGGAAAAAAAGGAAGAGATTATATTGTCAAATACCATAATTGTAATATTGAAATAAAAAAACTGATAGAATTATATAAGAAGTAACTTGGTTTGTTATTACTTTTGTGTTTAGAGTCAGTGATATAATATAATCAATGGTTGCATTAATCATGTTAATATGAAATTATTTGATTTTTAATAATCAAATGCTGTTGCAATTACAGAAGCAACAATTGATATTGTAGCTGATGTAGTTGCATATATTGAAACTGAATTTAGTGGATCTATACTTCTACTGTAAATATTATTAGTGATATCTGTTGTATTAGCCCCATTAATTACAACTCTTGTTTTACTTGGAACTATTTTTCCCCTAATGTCAACTGTTCCTGTTAGCCCATTTAAATTTAATGCATCCCATATTTCAAATACACCTGATGCCCCAGATAATACAATCGCTCTATCAGTATAACCATATTGTACATTTTTGTTGCTACCACTTAATACTGCACTCCCAACCCCACAACATGAGTTCAAATTATTACATCCCATATATTTTTCACCTTCCTCCCTTAATTATAATTCCAGTAATTTACATTATATCACTAACTTTATAAGAAATTATCTTTTGTAATTTATACTATCTGAACCTAAGAATATTTGTAATTAAATCGAGATATTCAAGTCAAGTAATATAAGTATTTATTGATTAAATTGGCTTATAATGTGGTTAGTTATGGTTTTATTTGTTAATAATCAAAAGCTGTTGCTATTACAGAAGCAATTATTGAAGTTGTAGCTGATGTAGTTGCATATATTGAAACTGAATTTAGTGGATCAATACTTCTACTAAAAATATTATTAGTTATAGCTGTAGTATTAATACCATTGATAAGAACACTAGTAGTAGCTGGAATTATTTCACCTCTTATATCAACCGTTCCTGTTAATCCATTTAGATTTAAAGCATCCCATATCTCAAATACTCCTGATGCTCCAGATAATTCTATAGATCTTTCAGTATAACCATATTGAACACTTTTATTACTTCCACTTAATACTGCACTACCTACACCACAGCAAGAATTCAAATTATTACATCCCATATATTTTTCCCTCCTTCCTTATAATTAAAATAGAAAAGATTAAAACTCACAATATATCACTTAACTTTTGAGAGAATTACTTAAATGCTGAACAAATACATGAAATAGGTAGCCAATCATCACCGTCATTGAAAATACATCGTCTATATCTTTTATTTTTATTAGGATTGTGTAGATTGGATATATAATGAATACCTATATCATAGCTAATTTTACAATCAGTATTACTCTGTAATTTACATATACGTTGTATTATTAATTTATGAACATTTTGTACTGTTACATTAGTCTGTTGATGTGGTAATATATTTATTGTACTACGTCTTTTGCCTAATATTATCAATTTTACTGGATACTCTGATTTATTATCAATCTTTACTATAATAGCAGCATTCATTTCTACAGCTTGCCAAAGAACATTATAATGATTGTCGTTAAGATACATAGTACCACATATTACATCGGTTAAGATACAGTTTTCGTTACAACAGTCTTCATTATCTTCACAATAGTATTTTGCACATTTCGCTCTTACATACACTGAATTTTCTTCACACATTTAGCATACCTCCATAATGAATATCTCATAATATAATATGAACTAGTTAGCAATCTTGTCCCATTTTTTATATATTTTTTTATTTATAAATATCTTAAATTATTTTTTACATACTGCAATCATTATTTTAGTTGAACAAGAGATGCCATTCACAATTCTATAATCCACCTGAGAATAATAGTTAATATGATTAAAATATTTTTTCAACAATGTATCAAATTCATATAAATCATACTCTTTAATATGAAATGGATTATTAATATTTTTTCGATTTACACCATTAGGAGTTGATATAATAAATTTTCCTTTATCCTTTAACACTCTAGAAGCCTCTTTTAAATATTGTTCAACCATGTCTTCTTCTAAATGTTCCATTGTTTCAAAAGATACATATACATCAAACTTCTTATTTTCATAAGGTAAATTAGTCACATTTCCTTCAGTCCAAGTAATATTTTTAATGGGGTAAGCCACCTTACCGAATTCTATATTTTCATTGGATATATCAAGAGCCTCTACTGTTTTACACCCTCCAGAAAAATACGTTGCACCATAGCCAAATCCACAGGCTGCTTCTAATATTGAATCATCAACATTCACAAATTTTTTAGCTAATTTATAACGTAAGATTATATTCAAATATCCTGACAAAGGCATGAATCCTGTACCAGGTATAGCTCTCTCCCACAAGTAAACCAATCTATTAGACTCTACATCCTTTTTCAAATCCTCATCTAATACAAAATTGATTATATTAGCTTCGTTATTATCGAATATATTAGAATCAATTAGTTGTTTTGTTAATATATCTATATCATTTAGTCCATTAGAGGTTCTAATATATTCTGGATACATTATTCTATGGTTTATTTCATCCATTATTATGCCTATTAGAGTTAACTTCATTCCTTTTCCATTTTGTATTATAAATTCAATTAAAAAATAATTTTCTGCTACTTTTTCTTTTTTTCCAGCCAATATTTTTACATGAGAAAATTCGTAAGAATTGATTATGTTTTGTAGAGGTGCTGAAAACTCATTTAGATTATCAATTACATCTTGTAAGCATTTAACACTTATCTGTTCATTTTCTTTTTCAACAACCATAAAATCTGAGTAAGACTGCTCAGGGTATTTTTGATTGATAATCTTTTTAATTGTATACCCTTTATATTTTGACAAATAATCAAATATGTTTCTATATTTTAGATGTTGTGATAGTTGAATTTCTGGTTTTCTAAGCATTGTATAGAAAATGATCTGTGAACAGTCAGTCCTAAAAATATCATCAAGAGTTTTTATAAAATCATGTTCATCAATTATATGATATAGCACATCTAAACATACAGCCATATCTGGCTTTGTTTTAATATCTAAATCATGTATCATTCCTGGCTTGTATAAATGAAATTCCTTATTAGAATCCCCCAAAAATATCTCTTTACATTTCTCTACAGATACTTTTGATACATCTAAACCAATGTATTTGGGATATTTAATCTTTTTGATTTGATTACCGTCCCCACATCCAAATTCAATTACAGAGTTAATATTATTGTCTTTTATAAACTCATTAATTATTTCTCCTTTAAAATCTGCTAGATCCCCGTATGAACCTAACCCAGATGTCCCCCTATTTAGATATCTTTTATCCCAATACTCTATATAATTGAACACATTATTGTTATTATTAGGATTAATAATAAGCTCAATTGCTGCATTAATTTTCTCCATTTGATTCTTCAACATATAATTATCTTTTATGAAATTTCTATATTCTATTGAATTATACTCATCTTCCTTAATCATCTCATAGGCTTCATTAATTGTATTCCATATATATTTCTCTCTATATACATCATAAGCACCAACAAAACCATGGATAATAGGTTTTATACCTTTTGCCATAGCTTGCATAACGCTGATATTCTGTGATTCTAAAACACTTGTACATAAAATATAATTCTTATCTTGCATCCATTCATTCAGGTTATCTTTCCAACCTTCGTATATAACATTTTCAGATAGTCCCATTTCTTGAATCATTTGATTGAAGTATAATATATATCGTTCATCTTGAAATAAACCAGCTATATATAATTTATATCTATTATCTTTATCATGTATTGCTTTAAATGTATGCAACAAAAGCATAGGACCTTTCTTATAGTTTATATATCCTACGTATGCAATATTATAGCCTTGTCTTCTTTCTTTGAATGTATACTTATCCAAATCTATACCATTTGGAATAACAGCAATTTTATTAGTATCTAATTTGAATTTTTCACATATATAATCTTTTATATGTTTTGCAACAACTATGAGTTTATTTACATTTATCCAATTAACTAATGAAGGATATTTAGTAAATGATTCATAACTATGCAATCTACAAACTATATATTTATGTGCTGCAATATCAAGTTTGCTTCCATAGATCAGCAATTCATCGCACCATTCAAACCAACAGATATCTGCCCATTCCATTCCCTCTTCTATTTGTGTATACTTAGTTATTATCATTTTTTTTATCTCATATTTTTTGGATAAACTAATAATTATTTCTTCTAAAAAGGTATCTAAACCTTCCTTAACAAAAAAAGCTAATTTCATTTTGTTGGCAACATTTGATTCCATTTTCTACATAACCAACTCCTTATCTTTTATTTAAATGGATTAAAGTGTTAGTTCATAGTATGTTTAGAAATATAGTAATGTTAAATATATTAATACATAAAAAAAGTCTACCAAATAGGTAGACTCAAAAAAGTATCAATAGTAAAACTAAAATAATTGTAAGTATCGCCCAAAATCCGTATTCTTTCTTGTCATCGTTAAGCCATCTGCTAGTATTTTCATAACATGTTTTTTTCATACACGCTTCCCCCAATACTAATATGTCTTATATGTATATATTATCAGATAATTCCTAAAAAATCAAATATATGTTATATATTCTTTTAATGTTATTGATGGTTAACTCCCTTTTGTATTAACTTATCTATTTGTTCCCGTTGCCCAAATAGCTTTATTATTTATATCATACACAACTAAGTTTCCATCATCTTGAAGTACTAGGCGTCTATGTGGCTTCCACACCGATTTTTTTTGAAATTTACGTTCCCATATTTTATGAAAATCAGAATGCGGATCATGCATTAAATCTTTCAAAGCCAAGCCTCCACCATAAAATTGAAATACTATTATATGATTAACTCCTCCATACCCATTTGTATTTGTTGCCCAAAGTGGTTCATGCTTTTCATCATACAATACTAGGTTTCCATCATGTTGCATAAATAAGGTGTATTTGTCGTTATTAGACTTAAGATAATATCCTACTTTCAATTCGCTACCTGGAAGTGGATAATAATTTGAATACAGTGTATCCCCTTTGTCATATTTATCACTCGCAAGACTCGTTATACTAGTTAATACCATAATCATTACTATCATGAAAGAAAAAACAATTGTTTTAATTTTCATTATAATACCTCCTTTTCTATATTTTTTTAATTATATCATATATTTTTTGATATTGTCTATTATATTTACAAAATATTATTTTATTTAACAAGAAATACCCAAATATAATTAACATTTAGTATATATTATATCTATTTACAAAAAAAATGGTACAATCATGTTAGAAACCTCTTTTAGGTCATAGTGATTAAAGTTACTGAAAAGTATTTACATATGTCTAATGCATTTGTTGGAAAAGATAATATATATAGACTAGATAAAAATTCGCTCTAAAGCCTTATATAATCAATAAAAAACCCTCGGCAAGCACTAAATTGCAAACCCAGAGTTTCTGTGACGTGCGCAAGAAGATTCGAACTCCCGGCCTTCTGATCCGTAGTCAGACGCTCTATCCAGCTGAGCTATGCGCACAAAAAAAATTTATATAATTTTAATTAAGATATAAAAAGCACCTTAGGTGCTATATGATTTAATGCCGGAGACCGGAATCGAACCGGTACGGTCTTTAAGGACCGCAGGATTTTAAGTCCTGTGCGTCTGCCAGTTCCGCCACTCCGGCATTTAATGGGCGCAACAGGGCTCGAACCTGTGACCCCCTGCTTGTAAGGCAGGTGCTCTCCCAGCTGAGCTATGCGCCCGTATTAAATTAGTTAACGTTTGGTCTGGGTGACAAGATTTGAACTTGCGACCTCTAGAACCCCATTCTAGCGCTCTACCAAACTGAGCCACACCCAGACAATGGAGTGTAACTAACTGTCACTAAACGACCCAGAAGGGACTCGAACCCTCGACCTCCGGCGTGACAGGCCGGCGTTCTAACCAACTGAACCACTGGGCCTAATTAGTAATAATTTTAAATGGACCTTCAGGGACTCGAACCCCGGACCAACCGGTTATGAGCCGGTTGCTCTGACCAACTGAGCTAAAGGTCCATACAAGCCGACGATCGGACTTGAACCGATAACCTGCTGATTACAAGTCAGCTGCTCTGCCAATTGAGCCACGTCGGCATATTATATAGATAATATGCATTAATTATACTATATGATGACTCGTAGGGGAATCGAACCCCTGTTACCGCCGTGAAAGGGCGGTGTCTTAACCGCTTGACCAACGAGCCTTATTATAAACTCCCCGAGTGGGACTCGAACCTACAACCCTTCGGTTAACAGCCGAATGCTCTACCATTGAGCTATCGAGGAATACTTTTATATAAACATTCAAAACAACACATTGTCATCAACAAATCATCTTTATCAACCTTTGCAAAGCTACATAACTTATATATCTTAACTCTTAGCTTAACTATCATACACTCAAATCTCTTTGATGTACTTAGGTCAAGCCCTCGACCTATTAGTATCGGTCAGCTGAACATGTTACCATGCTTACACCTCCGACCTATCAACCTTGTAGTCTTCAAGGGGTCTTACTACCTTTCGGTATGGGATATCTTATCTTGAGGGGGGCTTCACGCTTAGATGCCTTCAGCGTTTATCCCTTCCAAACTTGGCTACTCTGCTATGCACTTGGTAATACAACAGATACACCAGCGGTTCGTCCATCCCGGTCCTCTCGTACTAAGGACAGCTCCTCTCAAATATCCTGCGCCCACGACGGATAGGGACCGAACTGTCTCACGACGTTCTGAACCCAGCTCGCGTACCGCTTTAATGGGCGAACAGCCCAACCCTTGGGACCTACTTCAGCCCCAGGATGCGATGAGCCGACATCGAGGTGCCAAACCACTCCGTCGATGTGAACTCTTGGGAGTGATAAGCCTGTTATCCCCGGGGTAGCTTTTATCCGTTGAGCGATGGCAATCCCACTTTCATACCACCGGATCACTAAGTCCTACTTTCGTACCTGCTCCACCCGTCGGTGTCACAGTCAAGCCATCTTCTGCCTTTGCACTCTTCGAATGGTTTCCAACCATTCTGAGATGACCTTTGAGCGCCTCCGATACCTTTTCGGAGGCGACCGCCCCAGTCAAACTCCCCACCTGACATTGTCCCTACACCAGTTTATGGTGCCAGGTTAGAAATCCAGTACTACAAGGGAGGTATCCCAACATCGACTCCACAAAGACTGGCGTCCTTGCTTCAAAGTCTCCCTCCTATCCTGTACATGTAATACCGAATCCCAGTATCAAGCTGGAGTAAAGCTCCACGGGGTCTTTCCGTCCTGTCGCGGGTAACCAGCATCTTCACTGGTACTACAATTTCACCGGGCGCGTTGTCGAGACAGTGCCCAAATCGTTACGCCTTTCGTGCGGGTCGGAACTTACCCGACAAGGAATTTCGCTACCTTAGGACCGTTATAGTTACGGCCGCCGTTTACTGGGGCTTAAATTCAGAGCTTCGCTTGCGCTAACCCCTCCTCTTAACCTTCCAGCACCGGGCAGGCGTCAGCCCCTATACTTCACCTTTCGGTTTTGCAGAGACCTGTGTTTTTGCTAAACAGTCGCTTGGGCCTATTCTCTGCGGCCTCTATAAAGAGGCACTCCTTATCCCTAAGTTACGGAGTCATTTTGCCGAGTTCCTTAACAACGCTTCTCCCGTCGGCCTTAGGATTCTCTCCTCATCTACCTGTGTCGGTTTACGGTACGGGCACATACAAAACAATAGCGGCTTTTCTTGACAGTATGGATTCAGAGACTTCCCTACTTTTATTTCGGTCCTGTTCGTACTTCAGAAACGGACGGCGGATTTTCCTTCCATCCTATCCTTTGTACTTAAACGGGTTTTTCCATTCCCCGATTCTCTTATCCTCCTGTGTCCCCACAGTTCTGTTTGCATGCGGTACAGGAATTTCAACCTGTTGTCCATCGACTACGGCTTTCGCCCTCGCCTTAGGTCCCGACTTACCCAGAGAAGATCAGCTTTACTCTGGAAACCTTAGATATTCGGCCGAGAAGATTCTCACTTCTCTCTCGCTACTCATTCCGGCATTCTCTCTTCTTAATAGTCCACTGCTCCTTACGGTACAGCTTCTTCCCTTTTAAGAATGCTCCTCTACCACTGATATTACTATCAATCCACAGCTTCGGTGTCATGTTTTAGCCCCGGACATTTTCGGCGCAAGATCTCTCGACTAGTGAGCTATTACGCACTCTTTGAATGTATGGCTGCTTCTAAGCCAACATCCTAGTTGTCTTCGAAATCTCACATCCTTTCCCACTTAACATGTACTTTGGGACCTTAGCTGGTGGTCTGGGCTCTTTCCCTTTTGACTACCCAACTTATCTCGCGCAGTCTGACTCCTGATGAGCATCTATATGGCATTCGGAGTTTGATATGTTTTGGTAAGCTTCGCAGCCCCCTAGACAATTCAGTGCTCTACCTCCATTAGACTCCATCAAGGCTAGCCCTAAAGCTATTTCGAGGAGAACCAGCTATCTCCGGGTTCGATTGGAATTTCTCCGCTACCCACAGCTCATCCCCACGTTTTTCAACACGTGTGGGTTCGGACCTCCATTACCTTTTACGGTAACTTCATCCTGGCCATGGGTAGGTCACCCGGTTTCGGGTCTACATACACTGACTTAACGCCCTGTTAAGACTTGGCTTCCCTTCGGCTCCAGACCTTTAGTCCTTAACCTTGCCAGTATACGTAACTCGCCGGACCGTTCTACAAAAAGTACGCCGTCGATCATATATAGATCTTCGACTGCTTGTAAACATAGGGTTTCAGGTTCTCTTTCACTCCCCTCCCGGGGTTCTTTTCACCGTTCCTTCACAGTACTATTCGCTATCGGTCACTAGGTAGTATTTAGCCTTGGGGGGTGGTCCCCCCAGCTTCACACAGGGTTTCTCGTGTCCCGTGCTACTCTGGATCCTGCCAGCTCTTTTGAATTTTCACCTACCGGACTTTCACCGTCTTTGGTTGGCTTTCCCAAAACCATTCGGTTAATTCGCAAGATACCTTATGCAGTCCACAACCCCTAATAACTAGGTTATTAGGTTTGGGCTCTTCCCCTTTCGCTCGCCGCTACTCAGAGAATCGATGTTTCTTTCTACTCCTTCGGGTACTTAGATGTTTCAGTTCCCCGAGTTCCCCCTGCATAGCTATGTATTCACTATGCAGTAACTAGGTATTTCCTAGCCAGGTTTCCCCATTCGGATATCTCCGGCTCGATGGCTATTTGCGCCTCCCCGAAGCTTTTCGCAGCTTATCACGTCCTTCATCGGCTCCTAGTGCCAAGGCATCCACCCTATGCTCTTATTAGCTTGACCTATGTTTTAGTCATCTAAGAGCTAAGATTTACAAGTTATTTTATAGAATCTTTTGATTCTCGTAGCTTGTTGTTGCTTTGGTTTTTCTTGTTTTTCACAGTTTTCCATATGCGACATATGGTTACTATTTATTTCAAGGATATTGATTATTTGATGTCTAGTTATTTCTTCTTCTCTTCTTATCGATGACTTATCATCAATAACAGATCAGATTAATAACTTACAATGTGTAGTTTTCAATGTTCAATATAATACTTTTGTTTCAAACAGCTTAGCTATGTTATCACAGCTTGCGTTGTTTGTCAAGTCTCTTTTTTCAAGAGACAGTGGAGATAAGGAGATTCGAACTCCTGACCCCCTGCTTGCAAGGCAGGTGCTCTCCCAACTGAGCTATACCCCCAGGGTCATTTATGTTTTATTATTTAATTTTATTTTGGTGGGCTCAAGTGGACTCGAACCACCGACCTCACGCTTATCAGGCGTGCGCTCTAACCAGCTGAGCTATGAGCCCATAACACGCTAGGCGTGTAAGTATTTGTAATCTGGCAGCCACCTACTCTCCCAGGTCGTCTCCAACCAAGTACCATCGGCCGTTAATGGCTTAACCATCGTGTTCGGTATGAGAACGGGTGTTTCCCAAAAACGCATCGCCACCAGAAATTTTCTGTATTCTTTTGTTGTTCCTTGAATACTCAACAGTGAAACAATCAATTAATATTTTAACTTTAGTAAATCTTGATTTGATTTTCTCTGTGATTCTTAGAGAATATCAAATTTTAGATGAACTTAGTTAAAAAATTAATCTCCACTTAATTAATTAGTTTTATTCCATAAGTCCTTAGTGCTTTTATAAGATTAGCCTCGGCTTCTCTTATTTTCCTTAGAAAGGAGGTGATCCAGCCGCACCTTCCGATACGGCTACCTTGTTACGACTTCACCCTAGTCATCGGCTTCACCTTCGACAGCTCTCTCTTTGCAGTTGAGTCACTGGCTTCGGGCGCTTCCAACTCCCATGGTGTGACGGGCGGTGTGTACAAGGCCCGGGAACGTATTCACCGCGACATTCTGATTCGCGATTACTAGCGATTCCAACTTCATGTAGTCGAGTTGCAGACTACAATCCGAACTGGGACGGCTTTTTTGGGATTTGCTCCATGTCACCATTTTGCTTCCCTTTGTCACCGCCATTGTAGCACGTGTGTAGCCCAAATCATAAGGGGCATGATGATTTGACGTCATCCCCACCTTCCTCCGAGTTGTCCCCGGCAGTCTCTCTAGAGTCCCCAACTTAACTTGCTGGCTACTAAAGATAAGGGTTGCGCTCGTTGCGGGACTTAACCCAACATCTCACGACACGAGCTGACGACAACCATGCACCACCTGTCTCTTCTGTCCCGAAGGAAAGTTCCGATTAAGGAACGGTCAGAAGGATGTCAAGATTTGGTAAGGTTCTTCGCGTTGCTTCGAATTAAACCACATGCTCCACCGCTTGTGCGGGCCCCCGTCAATTCCTTTGAGTTTCAATCTTGCGATCGTACTCCCCAGGTGGAATGCTTAATGCGTTTGCTGCGGCACCGAGGTTCGACCCCCGACACCTAGCATTCATCGTTTACGGCGTGGACTACCAGGGTATCTAATCCTGTTCGCTCCCCACGCTTTCGTGCCTCAGCGTCAGTTACAGTCCAGAAAGCCGCCTTCGCCACTGGTGTTCCTCCTAATATCTACGCATTTCACCGCTACACTAGGAATTCCGCTTTCCTCTCCTGCACTCTAGCAAAGCAGTTTCAAATGCAGTCCCGAGGTTGAGCCTCGGGCTTTCACATCTGACTTACTTCGCCGCCTACGCACCCTTTACACCCAGTAAATCCGGATAACGCTTGCCCCCTACGTATTACCGCGGCTGCTGGCACGTAGTTAGCCGGGGCTTCTTAGTCAGGTACTGTCACTATCTTCCCTGCTGATAGAAGTTTACGATCCGAAAACCTTCTTCCTTCACGCGGCGTCGCTGCATCAGGGTTTCCCCCATTGTGCAATATTCCCCACTGCTGCCTCCCGTAGGAGTTTGGGCCGTGTCTCAGTCCCAATGTGGCCGATCACCCTCTCAGGTCGGCTACTGATCGTCGCCTAGGTAAGCCGTTACCTTACCTACTAGCTAATCAGACGCGGGTCCATCCTATGCTACCGGAGTTTTTACCACTGAGTCATGCGACTCTGTGGTCTTATGCGGTATTAGCACACTTTTCAATGTGTTATCCCCCTGCATAGGGCAGGTTACCCACGCGTTACTCACCCGTCCGCCGCTTTCCACTACCTAAATCACCCGAAGGTTCAATAGATAGCTTCTCGCTCGACTTGCATGTGTTAAGCACGCCGCCAGCGTTCATCCTGAGCCAGGATCAAACTCTCATGTTAAAGTTTCATCTTGACCAGATTGCTCTGGCTTATATTTTATAGACTATCGTCTTATCCATTAATTTACTAAGGAATTTTCTTGGGTAAAACTTATTACTAAGTTTTTGGTTGTTTCACTGTTCAGTTTTCAAGGTTCTCTTTATTATCTTTTAATGCGTTAGCGAAAAATATTTTATCATATTTTTTGATGTTTGTCAACAACTTTTTTAATTAATTATCAAACGGAGAAGGAGGGATTTGAACCCTCGCGCCGCGTTAACGACCTACTCCCTTTCCAGGGGAGCCCCTTCAGCCGCTTGGGTACTTCTCCAAGCTGTTTCTTAAACACTTCGCGATTATTTGCATTTTAGCAATAATTAAAACCACCAGTATGTGGTTTATAATTATTGGAGCGGAGAAGGTGGGATTTGAACCCACGGCCCCTTTCGGAGTCACTGGTTTTCAAGACCAGCTCCTTAAGCCACTCGGACACCTCTCCGTATTTCGCAACTCATTATCGAGTGCTTTAATAATTTATCACATCTTAGCCGATGTGTCAAGCCTTTTTTACAACTTTTTTCGAGTTGTTTTTTTGCTTGTTTTTTCGTCAGTATTTAACGACAAGCGGTATGATATCATATATTATTTTAAGTGTCAATAGATAAATTCATTATTTTTATTTTCAGACAAATCCATATATTGTAAATTGGTCCCTTAACACTGATATATAGGCTATTTCATCATTATCCTTAGTTTATTTTCATTCCATGTGTTAAGGATTTTTATATCAAACTACTTGTAACAACCTATTTATTAGATACAATTTTTCTATGAAATTATTGCTTATTGTTAGAAATTTTTTTGTCAAATAATGATTTTTAGTTTATTTAAATCTATTGTTAAGCATGGTTTTGTGTAACAATAAGCTACTATTATTATTGATCAATAAAATTTTTGGCGATAATCAAATCTTCAATAGTAGTTATTTTTATATTTGAATATAGTCCTTCTACAATCTTTATTTTAATATCTAGATATTTTTCAACTAACATTGAATCATCTGTAGCACAATAATTATCATTTTGAGCTTTTTGATAAGCCAATGCAATTAACTCTTTTTTAAATGTTTGAGGTGTTTGAATTGCCCATAGATTATTTCGGTTAGGGGTATCTACAATATTATTATCATCATCAACTACTTTAATTGTATCTTTAACCTTGACTCCTAAGACACAAGCACCATATTTAATCCCGTCATCAATTGTTTGTTTTATTTGCTCAGCACCTATAAAAGGTCTGGCACCATCATGTATCAAAACTATATCACTATCCTCTGGCACTTTCTTTATACCTTCGTATACTGAATCCTGTCTTTCTTTTCCTCCCTCTAATATAGCTATTATCTTTTGATAATTATATTTTTCTACAATTTCCTTTCTACAATAATCGACTTCATCTTTTCCTACCACTAAAATGATATTTTGTATTTCATTACATTTTTCAAAAGCATCTATAGTATAGGCTAGTATAGGTTTACCATCTAATTCTATATATTGTTTTGATTTATCATTTTTCATTCTTTTACCTTTTCCAGCAGCAGGTATTATTACTGTACATTGCACATTATTCATTTAAATTATTCCTCCATCAACTATTGACCCTTATATATTTTCTTCTTATATTAATTAGCAATTATTAAAATCCAATCATTAACTTATTATTAATATGATTTAAGTATGGATAATTAATTACACATTATCGTATATTTTATTTTAAACTATTGTATACTAAATTTAAAGAAATAATTATTAAACTATATGAGTTTCATCTTCCAATACCATTAATTTATTGATATAATAATCATGTGAATTTCTATAACAAAACAGTAGGAGGTAAAATTATGCTAAGTGAAAAATTATTAAAAGAAATAAATGAACAGATTACTTATGAGTTATATTCTTCTCATCTTTATCTAGCAATGGCATCATATTGTTATTCAATAGATCTAGATGGATTTGCCAACTTTTTTATGGTACAAGCAGAAGAAGAAAGATTTCATGCAATGAAATTCTTTAATTTTGTAAATGAAATGGATGAAAAAGTTGAATTAAAAGGTCTTGAAACACCCCCAAGTGATTATGATGATATAGAAGATGTTTATTCCGAAACTCTACAACATGAAAAATTCGTGACAAGCCGTATCTATAAATTAATGGATATTGCCATGGAAGAAAGAGAACATGCCACTATAAGCTTCTTGAAATGGTTTATTGATGAGCAAGTAGAAGAAGAAGCTACTGTTAAGGGTATTTTACAAAAATTAAAGAGAGCTAATAAAGATGTATCAATAATCTATTCTATTGACTCAGAAATGGCTCAGCGTGTTTTTACACCACCAACTAATGCTTAGTATACAAAATAGTATGTTAATGAATTAGAAGCTATTCTATGGTATTAATTAAGAGGGCTGTCCAATAAGGCAACCCTCTTTTTAAATTAAAATCTATCGCTTAATTTTAAGTTTGGTATAGCATTTAAATCCATATTATGTCTTACGCCATTTATATACTCATAATAACCAGCTACACCTATCATAGCAGCATTATCAGTACAATATACAAGTGATGGATAGTGTAATGTTATTCCTTCTTTTTCACATGCTTTCTTCATTTCTTCTCTAAGTTTGCTATTAGCCGCTACACCACCAGCCAAAGCAATTTTGTCAAGTTTCAATTCTTTTGCAGCTTTTATTGTTTTATTTACTATTACTTCTACAACAGATTTTTGAAAACTTGCTGCAATATCAGGAACATTTATTTCCTGCTCTTTCATCTTACATTGATTTATATAGTTGAGAACTGCTGATTTTACTCCACTAAAACTAAAATCATAAGATCCGTTTTCTAAGTACGATCTAGGAAATTCTATTGCATCTTCATTTCCTTCTTTTGAGATTTTATCAATCTTTGGTCCACCTGGATATCCTAACCCTATGGATCTTGCAACTTTGTCAAATGCTTCACCAGCAGCGTCATCTCTCGTTTTACCCATTATTTCATATTTACCATAATCTCTAACATGAACCAAGTGGGTATGACCTCCTGATACTACCATGCAAACAAAAGGTGGTTTAAAATCTCCTTCTATATAATTAGCACTTATATGTCCTTCTATGTGGTGGACACCTATTAATGGTTTTTTAGCTGCAAATGCTATTGCCTTCGCTTCTGCTAACCCTACTAGTAAAGCTCCAACCAATCCTGGTCCATATGTAACTGCTACGGCTGTTACATCTTTAATGGTCATATCAGCTTCTTCTAATGCTTCACTTATAACAGGGTCAATATTCTCAATATGTTTTCTTGATGCTATCTCCGGTACAACTCCTCCAAATTTTTTATGCAAATCTATTTGAGAGGAAATAATATTAGATAAAACATGTTTTCCATTTTTCACAATAGCTACTGACGTTTCATCACATGAGGATTCTATAGCCATTATTATTACGTCTTCATTCATTTAATCACCTACTACAATAAATTCTTCTGTTTTCTGCCACCCTTTAATTTTCCATAGTTCATCTACTTTTACTAATACATATTCTTCAAATATTTCGCCTTCTGGACCAACATTATTCAAATAATAAACCACTTTTATAAATGTAATATTGTTATTATTGTCATCATTGTTTTTCTGAATGTCATAACCTATTATTTTAGTATTATTTTCTTTGAATTTTTCTATTTCTTCTTTTGCTTTTTCTAAGTGAACATCAATTGGATTTTTTTCTAGTAATTCATCATCATATAGTTCTCTTTGCACTTTTAACAAAACTTCAATTTCTTCATCTGTTATTTCATGACTATATAATTTTTGCATAACTATATTATTCAATTCTAGAACTTGCTCTGGAGTCTTTTGTAAATCATGTATTTTGTTTATTGTGCCTTCATAGTCTTCTTTCAGATATTCTAGAATCCTATCTGAATTTGATAATAAACTCTTATCAAATCTATCTTTACTTGTTTTATTTGAAAATGTCACAAACAACAGTATTCCTAAACTTGCTAGAATTAGAATCGCTATAATTTTTCTCATATTCACCACTCCATTAATGTTCTTAGTTTATCCTATGGGATAATTCTTGAATATAGTATAGACCTTATATATTATATATCGAAATCTATCCGCAATACTATTATACTATTCATCAAACTTTAATGTCTTAGTTAATCTGTCCTTACCAACTTTAGAGTTTTCAAATATTTTTGTAGCCACATGTAACGAATCTTTTGGTCTAACTAATGATGGACTAAAATGTGTTAGCCATAGCTCATTAACCTGGGCTTTTGCAGCTAGAGTTGCTGCTTCTTCAAATGTCATGTGTTTATATTCATTTGCCTTATTTTCTTTTTCTTCATCTCCATACATACCTTCACAAATGAAAAGGTCTGCATCTTTTGCATATGTTTCAATATTTTTCACAGGTCTAGTATCAGTGCAATAACTTAATTTTATTCCCTTTCTTGGTGGACCAAGTACTGATTGAGGTTCATAACTTCTGCCTTCATATATTACTGTTTCTCCTTTTTGAAGCAAGTTCCAATATTTTATGGGCAGTTCTAATTGTTTTGCTTTCTCTACCAAGAATTTTCCTTGACGGTTAATGTTAATATTATATCCATAACAGATAACATTATGATTAAGTTTATAAGCCTCTATTTCATAACCTTTTATATTGAAGCAAGAATAATCTTCTTTTAACTCAATATAGTTCAATTCAAATGGTAATTCAGGAGCTATGACTCTTAACCCCTTAACAACTCTCTGTAGACCTTTAGGTCCAATTAGAGTGATTGGCTCTCTTCTATCAGAGTTGCCTATGGTCAATAATAATCCTGGTAATCCTCCAATATGGTCACCATGATAATGTGTAAAACATATAATATCGATGGACTTGAAGCTCCATCCTTGCTGTCGTATAGTTATTTGGGTCCCTTCTCCGCAATCAATAAGCAAGTTACTACCATTGTACCTTGTCATAAGAGAAGTTAGCCATCTATTTGGTAAAGGCATCATTCCGCCTGTCCCTAACAAACATACATCTAACATATTTCATCCTCTTCCTTATTTTTTCTTATTGTATCATAAAACGCAGGTTATCACCATATTAAAATATTTAGCCTCCTATTTTTATGTATTAAAATATAAGATACCTAATTTAGCATTTCCTCACTTTATTATTATTGCCAAGAAAAGCTGCTATATAGCTTAAATGTAGTTGAGGATATTTCTGTGAAATTAACTTTCTACTACAAAAAAAGAATGCATCGACTGCATTCTTTTTATTATAACAAGTTAACTTGTACGTTATCTTTTTGTTCTAGTTGGTTGGAATTTAAAAGTTTTGATTAATTTATCATAGCATTCTTCACATATATCGAAGCTATGAGTTTCCATATCTTTATTTGAAAAATATCCCCATTCTTTAGTAATATTAATATAGTCAGATTTTTCTTTTGAGTCTTCACTATAAATTAATTTACCACATTTGTTACAGTAAACTTCTGATAGGACATTATTTTTTATTATTTTCTTTTCAAATTTTTCCATTTTTTATCCCCTCACTAGGTGTCTTTAATGATAAGCATGAAGAGAAATCCATAATTATGACTAGGGCAAAAAAGCAACTTTGCCAATAGGATAAAAAATTGATTATGAAATTCTCTATAAAAATTTACGTACTATACTTATCATTATTATAACGTCCTAATTCTAATCTGTATATAGGTAATTTCTTCAATGTAGAAGAATCTAGATTAGGGTATGAACAAAAATATATTATTTAGCGTACACTTTTTTTGCAACTTCATATACATTTTCAGTTGTGATACCAAATTCCTCAAACACTCTAGCTGCTGGCGCTGAAGCTCCAAAATGGTCAAGACCAATAACTTCACCATCAAGTCCTACATATTTGTACCATCCAAATGTTGCAGCAGCTTCTATAGCAACTCTTTTTCTTACGTTATTAGGTAATACACTTTCTTTGTACTCTTCTGATTGTGTATCAAAAACATCCATAGATGGCATACTGACTACTCTTACATCAATTCCATCTTGTTTAAGCTTCTTAGCAGCTTCATATATACATTCTACTTCTGAACCACTAGCCATTAATATCATATCTGGTGTTTCTTTATCAGAATCTACTAAAACGTATCCACCTTTTAAAGCTTTTTTCTCGGATTCTTCATAGTATGGAACATTTTGTCTTGTTAGTACAATAGCTGTAGGAGTTTCCTTAGATGTAATTGCATAATACCAAGCAGCTGCAGTTTCTCTAGGGTCAGCAGGTCTGAATGTAACTACATTAGGCATACTTCTAAGAGCAGCTAATTGTTCTATAGGTTGGTGAGTAGGTCCATCTTCTCCTACTCCAATACTATCATGAGTTAATACATATGTTACAGGAAGCTTCATCAGTGCTGATAATCTTACACTAGGTTTGATGTAATCACTGAATACGAAGAAAGTAGCTACAAATGGTTTATGTGCTCCATGTAGTGCAATACCATTAGCCATTGCTGACATAGCTAGTTCACGTACTCCAAAGTGTAGATTCATTCCTGAATAATCTTCAGCTGAAAAATCTCCTTTATCATTCATATATGTTTTAGTAGAAGGTGCAAGGTCAGCAGCTCCACCAAATAAATTAGGAATATATTTTGTAAGTTTATTTATTATTTGTCCTGAAATAGCTCTTGTAGCTGATGGTTTATTATCGAATGTCCAGAATTCTTCATTATTTAGTAAATCAACTGGAAGTTCTTCACTTGTCCATATTTCCCATTCTTTTGCTAAATCAGCATACTTAGCTGCATATTCTTTAAATAATTCATTCCACTTAGCTTGCTCTTTGTTACCTTTTTCCTGTAAAGCTTTCATATGGTCATATACTTCTTCTGGTACATGGAATTCCTTATCTAATGGAAGTTCTAAGTTTTTCTTAGTTTCAATAATGTTATCGTCACCTAATGGTTCTCCATGAGCTGATGATTTACCTTGTTTTGCAGGACATCCATATCCAATTTGTGTTTTTACTATAATAAGTGATGGGTGCTCCAAATCAGCTTTTGCGTCTTGAATAGCTTTTCCTATAGCTTCTAAGTCGTTTCCATCTTCAACTTGTAGTACTTGCCATCCATATGCTTCGTATCTTTTTCCAACATCTTCAGTAAAGGCAATATCTGTACTACCTTCAATAGTTATTTTGTTAGAATCATAAAATGCAATGAATTTACCTAGTTTTAAAGTTCCTGCAAGAGATGCTGCTTCTGATGTAATACCTTCCATCATACAACCGTCACCTGCTATAGCATATGTGTAATGATCTACTATTTTATATTCATCCTTATTGAATTTAGCTGCTAAGTTAGCTTCAGCCATAGCCATACCGATACCTGTCGCAAATCCTGCTCCTAATGGTCCAGTAGTTGTATCTACTCCTACTGTATGTCCAAATTCAGGGTGTCCAGGTGTTTTACTACCCCATTGTCTAAATTCTTGTAGATCTTCGATTGTAAGTCCATATCCAAATAAATGTAATAATGAGTATAATAACATGGAACCATGTCCAGCTGATAAAATAAATCTATCCCTATTTATCCAATTTGGATCACTTGGGTTATGTTTCATATGATTAGCCCATAATTCATAAGCCATAGGGGCTGCTCCCATAGGTAATCCTGGGTGTCCTGATTTTGCTTTTTGAATACCCTCAGCAGATAGAATTCTAATAGTATTAATCGTTGTTGTCTCAATGTTTCTCATCTCGTATTCTTCCTCCTTATAATAGTAATACTTAGATTGCTTATTAATTATAAGCAACTAGCATTAATAGTTACCTTTAATTATTAAATTACATAAATTAATTTTTATTTTGATGTCACTTTCAAGAGTTGCTAGTAATATATATTTAATTTGTTCATAGAACTAATAATTATTCGTTGTTGGAAGACTTTACTCTTTACATATGCATTTTATCATATTTTTGAATAATAGCAAGTCCTAATGTCCAAAAAAAATAAATGCATTATAAAAGGATAGTCTTATCTATCCTTTATAATACTATAATGGTTTATTCTTTTATTATTACAATATGCCTTTAATTTTATAACTCAACAAATTCAAGTTTTTTTTAATTCAAGTTTTTCATAATAGGACTTCAACTTATTTTCTATAGCTTTATCTATCTCGTTCATACTTACATCAGTAAATATTTCTATACCTTGTTCTATGTTATCTATGGCATATATATGGAATTTACCTTCTTTGATATCATCCAATATATCATCATCCAATATTATTTCATCAACATTCTGTTTTGGTACGATGATACCTTGATTTCCAGTCAGACCCTTTGTTTTATATAACTCGTAGCATCCTCTAATTTTATGTGTAACGCCTCCTACAGGCTGAACATTACCAAATTGATCCACAGAGCCTGTTACGACTATACTTTGGTCAAAAGGTATTTCTGACAAACTAGATAGAATAGCATATAATTCCGCACATGAAGCACTATCACCATCAATAATATTATATACCTGCTCAAAACAAAGCTGACAATTTAACATTAACGGGTATTCTTGTGAATATTTGTTTCCAATATAACCTGATAAAATACCAATACTTTTGTCAAAAACATTTCCACTAAGCTGATTTTCTTTTTCAATATTAATTACTCCCAATTTACCCATATATGTTACAGCAGTAATCCTTATTATCCTTGCAATGGTATTTTCACTATAATCGCTTAATGCAACACCATTTATCTGTCCGACTTTCTTTTTACTATAGTCAATTATTATTTTATCCTTGTCATACAAGTCTTTTATATTTTCTTTTAATAAGGCAGATCTATTATTTTTCTTTTTTACAGCTTTCTTTATTATGCTAGAATTAATTACATTCATCTGTGAATGAGCAGCACACAAATCAGCTTCTTCTATTAAATCCATTAAAACAGAGAATTTTGTAGTAAGCTTATTTCTATCTTCTGCTACATATGAAGCATATTTCAAGAGTTCATTCTTTCCGTCTTTTGTAAGCATCTTGAATTTCTTTTTATTACAGACATCATCAAAATAATGATAATATTTTCTTATTATCTTTTTATTTTTTTCCACTTCAGTATTAAGTTGAACATGTAATTTGAATAATTCTTTGAATTCACTATCATATGCATACAACAATCTATATATATGTTCATTTCCAATTAATATAACCTTTAAGTCCATAGGGATTGGTTCTGGTTTAATGGTTTTTATTGGAAGTGTACCTAATTGTTCTCGAATGTTCTCAAAGATTAATTTTTTATTTATCAAAACCTTTTTAAGTGTTCCCCAGGTCAATGCAGTGTTAAGTATATTTTCTGCATTAATGATCAAGTATCCACTATTAGCATTATGAAGTATACCTTTTTTGATCATGGTATAGTTAGTTGTATAAACTCCCAATTCGTTTTCATATTCAATTTTACCAAACATTTCATAGTAAGATGGATTATCACAATATATAATTGGTGATGTCTTTACGTTGGAATTATCAATAAAGAGATTAACTCTATATTTTTCTAGATTATCATCTTCATCATCATTCAGTAAAGAGTTCAAAGTCTCATGGCTATCTGTCTCAGATAATATGTTCCTTATATTCTTGAATAAATGATCCTTTAATTCCTTTATATAGCCTATTACTTTTTTATTACATTCAAATTCAGTCTCTGTTTTCTTGAATATATCATCAATTATAATTTTTAAGATTTTGTTTTGAAGTTTATTAACTTTAGCTTCTGATATCTTTTTCAGCCTTTTTACTTGTTTCATTATATCTTCTGATTTATTTTCCATGATGTTGAGATTCTCTAATATTATTTCTTGTTCTTCCACTGTTAGGTCATCATATTTTTCTTCACTTATTTTTTTCCCATCTACGATAGGAATAAAAAATATGCCTTTATCTGTTATATTAGTCGAAAACCCAAATTTTCTGGCATCGTCTTTTAATTCTTCTAGTTTTGTTTCACCTTTGGATAAAAATTCATCCTTTAAACAAGTCTCAACTTTCTTGAATTCGGCACTGTTCAGTTTTATATTTGATTGTAATATTACATCTTTTACACAGTTTTCAATAGTTTTTTTAAATTTTTTACCTTTTCCACATTTAAGCCGTAACGCTCTTGGTTTATCCTCATTTTTAAAATTATAAACATAACACCAATCATCAGGAGGATTGTTCTTCTTACTTTTTTCTTTCAGAAATTTTTTTAGAAATTCTACGGTGTTTAATCCTTCTTCAGCTGATAAGTATATATTATATCCAGATCCATTTAGCTTAAGACCAAAATCTAGTATCTCGCTTACTCTGCCATTCCCAACAAATATATCTTCTTCATCTTCGTCATTATCAGATTGCTCTAGAACAACTGACTTCAAATCTAAATCTTCATGGGAAAGTTCATAACATTCTTTCATTAAGCAGCTCCTCCCTATACCCTTTGCCCTTTAAAGTTTCATATACTTTATCTTATACATTTATAAGGTGTCTTGTTAATAATAAATATAACTTTCCCACCTTTTTTAAAAGCAGGTAACAAAATAAAAGTTATATTTCAATGATATATGTATTTACAATCCAGAAATATTATTTCTATAATTCTGAAACAAAACTGTATAATAATTATTTATACCTTATAAGCTCTAGAAATTATTAATAGGAGGTTCATATGAACTTAAGTCAATATACATTTAAAAAACTAAATAACTTATTTCCTTTACCTGTACATCCTTTCAATCTACAAAACCAAGGCGAAAAAACTTATGCTCAATGGCAATTTGAAAAAGGTTTTGAATCTATTAAGTATTATTCGCCTTATGTTGATTCAAAAGAAATGTTTACTAATAAAAAAGTACTTGATGTAGGATGTGGAGCTGCTGGTAAATCACTTTATTACAGCAAACAAGGAGCTAGTATAGTTTATGGTATAGATCAAATATCAAGTTATAAAGAACAAGCTGATTCATTAGCTGAAAAATTAGATTTACAAGATAAATTTGAATTCGTTTTAGGTAGTGCTACTAATATGCCCTTTGATAATAATTATTTTGATACAATAATTTTAAATGATGCTATGGAACATTTAAAAGATCCTAAAAAGGTGCTAAACGAATGTTATAGAATATTAAAAAAAGATGGTATTATATATATCAATTTTCCTCCATACAATCACCCCTTTGGAGCTCATTTATCAGACACAATAGGTATCCCATGGGTTCACTTGTTTTTCTCTGAAAAATCACTAATACAAAATTATAAAAGTTCTGTAGAATCACTACCTGATGGTAAAAACCGAATTGATTTAAGAATTAGTACTGATGAAAATGGAAATGAATATTTTTCGTATATAAATAAAATGACCATCAAAAGATTTGAAAAGGTTATTAAGCAATCTGATTTCAACAAAATGTACTATGAATCAATTCCTTTGAAAAAACTATTAGCACCTGTATCAAAAATACCTTTTCTAAAAGAATATTTTACTAAAATGATTGTATTTATTGGTAAAAAGTAAAAATATGTGAATAGCCCAACTTAATCTTGGACTATTCACATATTTTTCCACATTATATATGCATCTTCTTTTGGTTTATCATAAAAATTCTTTCTTACTCCAGCTATTTCAAATCCCAGCTTTTCGTATAGTTTAATTGCATTATGGTTGCTTACTCTAACTTCAAGAGTAAAAGATGTGATGCCTTGCTTTTTTCCTTCATATATAAGAGCCTCTGTTATTTTTCTACCAAATCCAGCTCCTCTTCTTTCTTTTTTAACTGCTATATTGGTAATATGACCTTCTCCTACAATATTCCATAATCCTGCATATGCTATTATAGTACCGTCTTCTTCTATTACCATATATATTGAATGTGTATTACTCATTAATTCCTTAGTAAATGCATCTTGTGACCAAGGATCAGGAAAAGTACTTTCTTCTATAGAATGTACTTCCTCTATATCCTTAAGCTTCATTCTACGTGCTAGATACATGTATTATGTTTCCTTTCAAATTCCCTTTCTGCCTGGGACTTTCTTAGATAGATAGGTTTGAAGTTCATATAACTTTCCGTCTCTCCCTTTAATGCATTTAATATGCCCAAAGCAGCTACTGAGGATGCTCTTTGTATATTATTATTTAAAGGGGCTAATACATATTCGTTATCAGTGAAATTATTTTTTATTCTATCAATATTAGGAACTACACCATCTCCCAAGAAAACAACTTCTCTATTCAATTTTTTAATCTCTTCAAATATATCTTCTACCGGAACAACTGTACTAGGTAAAACAGTATTAAAAATATTATCATCATATGAATATAATCCAGTATATACCTGACTTCTTCTGGCATCCATTAATGGACATATTATTTTATCTGTACATGCAATATTGTAAGCCAAAGCGTCCAGAGTTGGTACTCCAACTATAGGAATTTCCAAGGTATGAGCCAGCCCCTTAGCCGTCGCAACACCAATTCTTAATCCTGTAAAGGAGCCTGGTCCTTTTGAAACTGCTATTATATCTAATTCACTAAGATCGAGATTAATCATATTGGTTACTTCTTCTATCATTGGCATTAAAGTCTGTGAATGTGTTTTCTTATAATTCGTTGTATATTCGCATAGTAACTTGTCATCTTCTGCAACAGCAATAGATGCAGCTACAGCAGAACTTTCTATGGCTAAAACTTTCATCTGTTTATTCCTCCAGCAATGGTTATTTGTCTGTAATCCAAACCTTTGTCCAAATCTTTCTCTATATTAATCCATATTGCTTCTTCTGGTATTATTTCTTCTATTAAATTTGCCCATTCTATCAAGCATACTCCATCATTATAAAAATATTCTTCATAACCTATTTCATACATTTCATCAGGATCATCTATTCTATAGACATCAAAATGATTAAAATTCAATTTGTCAGTATGATATTCGTTCACTATAGTAAATGTTGGACTAGTAATATGTTCGTCAATTCCAAGTCCTTCTGCAAACCCTTTAGTAAACACTGTTTTTCCTACTCCCAAATCACCCATAAGACAATATATCTGACCTTTTTTTGCATCCTGTCCAAGTTCCTTACCGATTTTTTTAGTTTCCTCTGCTGAAAATGATTTATATATCAATCAAATCTTCCCTTCATTCTTTTCTTGTGTAAATTTATATCTGGATGTATCCATTTTATTGGATACCATTTGTTTTATTTTAACTATATTTTTTCCATCTTCTATTAGTCTGACTGGAATAATGAACGCTTGATCCTTACTTATGTAAAATAGTATATTATACTTTCTTTGAACCACTTTGTATAAATTCTCCCAAAGAAATTCTATCCACTCACCAGCTTGTGATACATAAAATCCTTCATCGTTGATTTTGTATAGAATAGGTTCTTTGAATACAGGGTTAGTTGCAACTTGTTTTTTTGATTGTAGATATAACATTAATGGAGAAATAACAAGATAAGTCAATGCTCCGAACAATAACACAAGAGTCATAAAAGTATCTTTCCATAAAAAGGATATAGGAAATAGTATAAGACATACTACGCTAAATAATAAGGTTATTTTACTGCTTAATTTTGAATAAACATGTCCCAGCATAAAGTAGAACATATCTTTGTCCCCTATTTTTATACTTAATTCTATCTCAGTATTCTTTTTGATGTCTTTATTATTTTTTATATTAGTTTTATCATTATTATTTTTCTTGGTGTTGTTATTTATATTTTTGTCATTTTTAGTATTATTGTTATTATTATTCTTATTTTTATTCTTTTTTTTCGTTGCCATATTAACCTCCAATTATTTAACAATATCTTTTGATAGGTATTATAGCACTTTTACAAGAATTTAGCTAGTACAAAACTAGTCTCACTTTTTTATTTTATTGTTGTAAAAAATTATCCTTCATTAATATTTATTAACAAAAAAACCTAGATATAATCTAGGTCTCTATAAATCCTTATTCTATTATTGTAGCTTATTTATTACTTGTCTAAATGCCTTAATCGCTGCATAACTAACTATGGTTACTATAACTCCTTTTACAAGGTTAAAAGGAATATAGAAAGAATATATCATATTCATTTTCTCAGCATGTGGTGTACTGCCTAGATATACTGGAATATTAATAAAATAATTAACAAGTCCTGCTGTAACTGTCATAATGAGGATTGCAGCTACGCTACCACCTATAAATCTTTTTAAATTATTTCGTCTGAATATAAGACAGAATGGTAATACATAAGCTATTCCAACTAATAAATTAGCCAATTCACCTATTCCACCTGTACCTGAATTCATAAGCAACAATCTAAGTAGATTCTTAATGAATTGAATTATGACAGCTGCCATAGGTCCTAATATTATTCCACCCAAAATTGCTACCGTATCACTAAAATCAATTTCTAGGAAAGGTGGAAAATAAGGCAGCGGGAATTCAAATAAAAATATGATGTATGCTATTGCAGATAATAAAGCAATTTTTACTAGATACATGGTATTGAATCTTTCTGCTTTTCCACTATTTGTTCCATGGATATGAAACTTACTTATTTTTTCCATTTAATTTTCTCCTTCCATAAAAATCTTCTGGACCATGATTAAATAAATAAAAAAACACCTTTGAAAGATATCTTCAAGGTGTTATTATTATAAATAATAAATTTAATCTCTTCTCTCATCCAGACTATACTGTCGGTCTTGGAATTACACCAAGTCAGCCGTTAGGCTCGCGGACTATAACCGCCGGTCGGGAATTACACCCTGCCCTGAAGAATTTTAATATTAAGTTTTATTGTTATTATGTTTCTTACTACCATCTATATTATATTTTATTATTATATAATTGTCAATAAGGTTATTGTTTTTCTGGCTTACTTACAATATAATTCAACTTTTCCTATATCTTCTTTTTGTTCTTTTTTCATCAAGTAGCACTTCATTCAATAAAGTTATGATTAATGCAATTAACGCAGATAACCAAAATCCTGATATATTTATCCCACCTACCATCTTATCCATCAACATTATCATCCAAGTATTAATGACTAAACTGAATAATCCAAAACTTATTATATTGATAGGCAGTGTAACAAGTAATAATAATGGCTTTATTAAAGTATTTACCAAAACAAAAACCAGTGCTGCTATAAGTGCTGTCGATGGATGTTCAAGACTTACCCCTTGAAAGACATATGGACTCATAATGAATACTAGCACATATAGTATATATTTATAGCATATTCTATTCATTGTTATTCTCCTTTTTAAATATTAGTTTTAGACTTATTTCTATATTTTACATTAGTATTTTTGTTTAATCTAATGAATTGTTCTCTAAGTAACATCTCTTTATAATCTTTAATACTTCTATTAGGCTGTATATTACCAAATACATTGTAGTAATATAAATTAGTATTTAACATAATACCACACTCCTTTTTATTTCAAACTTATTTTAACTATATCTTCTTTTGTCTTGATATCAACAAAATCAAAGGGTTTACAATATTTAACTTCTTTTAGTGATTCTAATATCTTATATACAGTTTTTAAAATTTCTTTTAAGTTATATTTGCTGCTTCTTATTTTAATATTGATACTTGGAGTAAAAAAAGCAATAATTGCTAACAGGTCCATAGTACAATCCAATAACTGATAAAATATGAATAACGGTACAGGTATAACTATTTTTGTTTTTTTTGATTTGATGTTTATCTTAAGCAGCCTAGCTCTATTCCACATATATTTTTACCTGAGTTTTCCCATCTTCTTCATCATAAGTTTCTACATCCACCAATACCGTATCTTCTAATTCACCTGATTCCAAGGCATTTATTATTTTATTAAGATCTATAGACCCTAGATTTATACCCTTTTGGTTCATTTGGCTTTTTACATCCTCTGGGATTAAATTATTAGCTTGTGGTAATATTCCACCTATAGCTTTAATTAGTTTTATTGGTATATTCACATTGACTTTTGTTTCACCTTTTTCCGTTGTTACTTTTATTCGTAAAAATTTGAATTCCCTTTTTTGAACAGGTGGTTTATATTCTTCAATTAAAACTTCTTCCTGCTCTATGTCTACATCTCTTAACGCTTGTAATAACTCCATACCTTCTTCAGCAGTAATCTGGCCTTTTTCAATCATTTCAAGAATTTTCTTTTCTTCACTCATACTAACAATCCTTTCTCTAATAATATTTTTATAACCCTGTTTTCTACCTAATTATCTAGATCTTTAAATTCTTTATTTTATCCATAGCTTCTTTCGTAGTTAATTCTCCATTAGCCAGCTTATCTAATATTTGTTGTTTTAATTCTTTTAACTCGTTTAGTGAATCCCTCTTATGAGAAATAGCTTCTCTTCTTTCACTTCTTTTTTTACTTTCATCCTCTAATCCTAAAGATTTTATTACAGAATCCAACTTACTTCTAACAGTAGGATATGATATCCCTAATTCTTTTTCCACATCTTTAATGTTACCTCTGCACATAATAAATGTATTAATAAATTCAAGTTCATCTTTTGGTAATCTACAGAACCTGCATGGTATGAATTCTCCTTCAATCGATGTAGAACACTTTGGACAATTTAATTTTGTTATTTCTAATTTCTCACCACAAACTGGACATTTCCCTGGTGCTTTATATTTCATTTATTTCACCTCATTTATAATAATCGATTATCTTATATTAATAATATATAATATCAAATTAATTTTGTCAATATATATTTTGATATTTTTAATATATTTATTAATTTTATTAATGTTTTAATTAAATATATTTAATCTGCTCATTAACAATATTAAATTTATGCTTATATCATAAAATTTATGTATATTAATTGTTAAATATAATTATGTACGATATAATATATATACACAATTTAAAGATAATTATATTTTGAATATGTAGTTGATAAATTTGCTACTTATTACTTTAGAATATACTGAAAGGACTGCATAGCCTATGATAAATAATCCAAATCTTTATTTGAATTTTTTTCATAATAACAATAATGCATTCATGATTATAAAAGATAAAAAAATAATAGATTGTAATGATAGGATGGTAAATCTTTTTAACTATAAATCCAGAGAAGATATTATAGATCAATTTAATTTTATTTTATTCCCTAATAATCAACCAAATGGACTATCATCTGTTGTTGAATTTCATAAGATACTTAATTCAATTGATAATAATTGTAATAGAACATTTAATTTTGTATGTGTCAAAAGTAATTTAACAGAATTTGAAGCAGAAATTTCAATCAGTAATCATAGGGATAATAATGATACCTTTACTTTTGTAACAATAAGATGTATTACTGATTTTACATATGATAAAAAATTATTAGAATCCGAACAGTTCAAAAAATATATAAATGCTTCTTCTAATTATTTTGTTGCTCTTGATAATACAGGAAATATTAATTTCGTCAACAAATCTTTAGGAGCCCTGTTAGCCAATGATAGTAATTACTTGATTGGAAAGAATTGGTTTGATATAGCCTTACCAACCAACATCCGGTCCAAGATAAAAAGTATATTCAATAATTTAATGAAAGGATTTATTAGAGAAAATCAGGAAATATATAATCAACCTCTATTAACTAAATCTGGCGAAAAACGTATTGTTATGTGGTCTAATTCTATTTTAAAAGATGAATGCGGAAATATTATCGGTACATTAAGTTCAGGGCATGACATAACGGATAAATTACAAATACAGAAACAACTTATGGAAGTTGAAACTAATTTCCAACAACTACTGGAAAATATCAATGAAATCTTTTGGGTAAAAAATATTAATACCGAGGATATGATTTATATCAGTTCCGCTTTCGAGCATATTTTTGGTCAAAAATGGGATTATAAAAATGGCATTAAAAATTTCTATGCTTCTGTCCATCCAGCTGATTTGGTAAATGTAAAAGCTTCTTTCAACAAATTGACTGAATTTGGCAGCATATCTCAACTAGAATATAGAATCATTAAACCTGATAATAGTATTAGATGGATTTATTCTAGAGCTTTTCCTGTAAAAAACAAAGATAATAAGATTATTAGAATAGTAGGTGTAGCAGAGGATATAACTGAGAGGAAAGAGCTACAGGACAGCCTCTATAAAATGGCTACAACCGATTATCTGACTGGTTCATATAACCGTCAGCATTTTCTAAAGACCTCAGAAGGTTTTATAGCTTATGCAAGATTAACCAGAGAGCTTGTATCACTACTCATGCTGGATATTGACTATTTCAAAAAAGTCAATGATACCTATGGACATAGCATCGGTGATGAAGTATTAAAGGAACTTGTAAAAACCTGTACTAGTGTACTTGGAGAAAAAGATCTATTTGGCAGAATCGGTGGCGAAGAGTTTGCTATCATCTTGACAGGTTACAATCGAGATGAAGCATTTAAGATTGCTGAGAAAATCAGGAAAAAGGTTGAGGATCTAACTCTAAAAATTGGAGGATATACTATAAGAATTACTATTAGTATTGGTATGTCCATGTTAGAGAATTCAAAGTGTGACAGTGATTGCATCAGCAATTTATTAAATAATGCAGATAAAGCTCTATATCAAGCTAAAAATTCAGGAAGAAATAAAACTGTTATTTTTTAGCTTGATATATATATATAAATACCGTTAATAAGAATTTTATCAACAATAAAATATCCATGGTTCTACTGTCTTTTATTGTTGATAAAATTTACATGTTATAACCTAATCTATCAAATTGTTCTTTTGGTGCATCATTCTCTTGCATCATCTTTATCATACTGTTTATCATTTTCTGTTCTATTTTATCATTTTTTATTGGGCGTTCTTGATTAGGATCAGACTCTAAGTCAAATAACATTGTACCGAATTCCAATTGTCTTCTGTTTTGTAATACTTCATTTATGGCATTTGCATCCATCTTCATAACTTTTAATTCTTTTGTGAATGAAAATGGTTCAGCTAGTTCAATAGTCTCTAGCTCGCTTTTATCAATAAAAGCTCTTCCTCCACCATGTCGAGTTGGCATTAAAGTATACTCATATAATGGTTCATTAACATCTTTAGCAGGTCCTCGCATATATACAAAACGTCCATCCGTACAGTTTACATGTCCACCAAACAACCCGAATAAAGCAGTTTCTCTTATTGGTTCATCTTTTTCTATAGTATTTTTTAAAGGTTTCCCCTGCATGTCTTCTGGTATATCAAGATTAAAGAAATCTAATATTGTAGGTGCTAGGTCAATTGTCTGTACTATATTATTATTTCTACAATTTTTCTTCCTACTACGGGGATCCCATATAAATAATGGTGTATGAGCTACTTCATCATAAAATGGTGCCCAACACTTCGCCCAACAACCATGTTCGCCTAATAAAAATCCATGGTCAGTATTGACAATAAGCATGGTATCATCCCACATATTTTTACCATCCATAAAATCAATAATTTTACCCAAATAATGATCGCACATACTATGAAGAGCTGCACTTTCATATCTAATATGCTGTACCTCCTCTTCACTTTCTTCTACTCTACGATAAGGAGGCCAATCAAAATGTTTTCCATTATAATCATGCTTATATAAGTCTCTAAATCTCTCAGCAGCAAAGTATGGCTCATGAGGGTCAAAAGTTTCTAAATGTAAAAACCAATTATCTTCCATATGATTTTCTTCTAAAAATTCAAGCCCATTTTTGAAGGTTATAGCTTGATAATGTTCTTCTTCATTTTTAATATGTTTTCTTCCTGCCCAATAGTTATGTAGTCTACCAGTGTTATTTACAGTATCTGGTATTTCTACCCCCTTTACATGCCCTTTCCAACCATCATTTTCTTGACCCCTTGAAAATTCAAAACTATTATATCTCATATGATAAGTTGCTCCACCATCTTCAAAGTAATGATAATGGTCAGTACTCAAATGGGTATAGACTCCATTATTTTTCAATATTTCAGGCATACTGTCATCAAACGGTTCTATTGGACCCCAGCTTCTATGTAAAAAATTATATCGTCCTGTATGAAGTTCTCTTCTTGCAGGCATACAAGGCATACTACCTACATAACAATTATCAAAAGCAACAGTTTTTTCGGCTAATCTAGTAAAATTAGGTGTTTGAACCCATCCACAGCCATAAGGTTCAAGCATTCTTCTATTCAGTGAATCAAACATAACCATAATTACCTTCATTTAACATTCTCCTTTCAGTTTATAAAATAGATTTCTTAATCAAGTTACTTATGCTATAATAATTTTACAACATATGAATATACACCAACAATAGCAAAAAGGGTGATAAACATGTCAAAATCGGCTAAGAATTCTAATATAACAATTACTCATCTAAGCAATATACTTTCAACCATACCTGAAACAAATCATATTAAACTTCATGGTTCTTTTAATGTTCTTACCCCTCCGAAATGGAAGCAAGAATTCCAGGATAATCATGATCAGCATCTTCTTTTTGTTAGAAGTGGTGAGGGTAGGTATTGTTTTCATGATGAAGTAATTGAGTTAAAGAGAGGTGTAATTGCCTTTGTGAGTAATAATTGTATTCATAAAGCTGAAATAAGTATAGATAATCCATTAAATATACTTCCAATGCGTTTTGGGTTTTATTGTAATAAATCTGGCAATCAGATAAAAGTAGATGAACCCTTCTACTTATCTATTAATACAGACATAAATCTTATAAATATTTATGAAGAAAAATTTTTAGACTTCTATCATAAAATTAATTATACTGAGAAAAATAATTTGAGAAGTATACTTGCACATACTTTTATATCTAAAATTCTCTATACACTTTTAAAACAGTACCAATACCCCTCTAACTTCAAAAAAACAGATAAAAGGGTTGAGCAGGCTAGAAATCTTATAGAACTTAATAAAAATAGAAATATATCTATTCCTGAAATAGCCAATAAGGTTGGATTATCAGAAAGACACCTGAGGACATTATTCCACCAACATTATAGTATTTCACCAAAAGCCTATCAGCTTCAAACACGATTAAGTTATGCTCATTATCTGCTGTCTGAAACAAAATACTCTATTAAAGAAATTACTTTTATGACTGGTTACTCTGATCCTTACATTTTTTCAAAACAATATAAAAAGTATTATGGTATATCACCATCTAAGCATTAAAACGTACTTATTTACTTATCCAAAAAAGTTTTATCAATTCTATAAAGGGACCGTCGGAATAGTTATTATTCAACAGCCCCTTTGAACTATGATTAAATCTTATCTAATAATTTTATAGCTTCATTGATAGTGCAATTCTTTTCTTTTTCAGATCAACATTCATTACTCTCACATTAATTATATCACCTACAGCTACAACTTCTAGAGGGTGTTTAATATATTTATCTGCCATTTCAGATATATGCACTAATCCGTCTTGGTGAACTCCGATATCAACAAATGCTCCAAAATCAATAACATTCCTGACTGTCCCTTTTAAGACCATGCCTTCTTGTAGATCTTCCATTTCTAATACATCAGTTCTTAGTATTGGCTTTGGCATTTCTTCTCTAGGGTCACGTCCAGGTTTTTCTAATTCCTTGATGATATCTCTTAATGTGGGTACTCCTACTCCCAACTTATCAGCCATGCCTTCAACATTATTGATTTTACTATTGATTCCATTAATCTTATTACTGTTCAAGTCTTCAATTGTATTACCGATTTCATTTATCAACTGTTTACTGGCAGTATATGATTCAGGGTGAACACCTGTGTTATCAAGTGGATTATCTCCACCTACTATCCTTAAGAATCCTGCACATTGCTCATATGCTTTTGGACCTAATTTTGCCACTTTCAACAATTGTTTACGATTAGTGAATCTACCTTCTGTTTCCCTATAGCTCACAATATTTTTTGCTATTGTTTTACTTATGCCTGAAATATATTGTAATAAGGATGGTGATGCAGTATTCAGGTCTACTCCTACTTTGTTAACACTGTCTTCAACTACACCAGTCAATGTTTCACCTAATCTTTTTTGGTTCATGTCATGTTGATATTGTCCTACACCTATAGATTTTGGATCAATCTTAACTAATTCAGCTAATGGATCCTGTAATCTTCTTCCTATGGATACTGCACTTCTTAATGCAACATCAAATTGCGGAAATTCTTCCGTGCCAAGTTTGGACGCTGAATATACTGATGCTCCAGCTTCATTAACGATTATATAATGAATGTTTTTATCTATTTCTTTTAACATTTCTGCAACAAATAGTTCTGATTCTCTTGATGCAGTACCATTTCCAATAGCTATAATATCTACATCATGTTTTTCAATTAATGCCTTTAACTTAATTTTAGCTTCTTTTATTTTATTTTGTGGTGGTGTTGGGTAGACCACTGTTGTATCTAATACTTTACCTATCCCATCTATTACTGCTATTTTACATCCAGTCCTAAAAGCTGGGTCTAGAGCAAGTACTACTTTTCCTACAATAGGTGGTTGCATAAGTAATTGATCTAAATTCTTACCAAATACTTTTATTGCTCCTTCTTCAGCATTTTCTGTCAAGTCAGATCTTATTTCTCTCTCAATAGCTGGTGAAATCAATCTTTTGTAACTGTCAGAAATAACATCTTCCAGTACTGGAGTTGTATATATATTAGAATCTCTAATGACTTTATTTTTAAGATAACTTTCAATTTCTTGTATAGGTGCTTCTATCTTAACAACTAATATCTTTTCTTTTTCTCCTCTATTTATTGCTAATATTCTATGAGGAGCTATTTTCTTGATCTCTTCATCATATTCATAATACATTTCATAAACTGATTCAGCTGTTTTATCTTTTGCTTTTACAACTAATTTACCTTTTGTAAAAGTTCTTCTTCTGATTTCTTTTCTGAAATCTGCTTCATCGGATATCATTTCAGCAAGTATATCTTTTGCTCCATTTATTGCATCTTCAGTAGTTTTTACATCTTTTTCTTCATTTATATATTCTTTAGCGATAACTTCTACAGGTGATTTTAGATTCTGCATCCATATCTTAATAGCTAATGGTTCTAATCCTTTTTCTTTAGCTATAGTGGCTCTTGTCCTTCTTTTTGGTCTATATGGTCTATAGAGGTCATCAACTTCTACTAATGTCTTGGCTGATAGTATAGACTTTTTAAGTTCAGCAGTTAATTTTCCCTGCTCTTCAATACTAGTGATAACTTGTTCTTTCTTAGCTTCCAAATTCCTTAGGTACGTGAGACGGTCGTTAAATTCACGTAATATCTCATCACTCAGAGATCCTGTCATTTCCTTACGGTATCTTGCAATAAAAGGAATAGTATTGCCTTCATCAATCAACTTGACTGTCGCTTCAACTTGCCAAGCCTTGATATCCAATTCCTTTTCTAGTACTTTTAATATATCCATAACCTACTAGCTCCTTTACTGTAAACTCTATTAAATATTATATATTAATGATACTTACAGGACAAGGATATTATTATAAAAAAGAAAGTTACCCTTATTATTAAGAGCAACTTTCTTATATAAATATCGTAATTATTATAAGTGATCAGTTCTTAGAATCTGTCTTTGAAACCTTCATGTATTGCATTTACAGCACTATCAGTATCTTTTTCATTGATAAGTACTGAAATCTTAATCTCAGAAGTCGATATCATCTTTATATTAATATCAGCATCATACAGGCTTTCAAACATTACTGCTGCTACTCCAGGGTTAGAAGCCATACCTGCACCTACAATAGATACTTTTGATACTGAATCATCATATTCTATTCTTTCAGCAGATATTCTTGAAAGATTATCTTGGAGAATTTTTTTAGTGTCTTCTAATGCATCTCTAGGTACTGTGAATGATATATCTTTTGTATTGTTTCTTCCGATTGATTGTAAGATAATATCAACGTTGATATTATGTTTTGCAAGTAGAGAAAATAGTGAGAACGCTTTTCCTGGTTCATCTTTAATTCCAATTGCAGCAACTCTAGCAACATTCTTATCCGCAGCAACGCCGCTAACTAACATTTTTTCCATTTTACATTCCTCCCTAACAATGGTTCCTTCAGCTTTTGTCAAACTTGAGCGTACAACTAATTCTACTCCATATTTCTTGGCAAGTTCTACTGAACGGTTATGAAGAACTTTTGCACCAAGTGAAGCTAATTCTAACATCTCATCATAGGTAATCTCATTTAATTTAACTGCGTCTTTGACAACTCTAGGATCAGCAGTATAAACTCCATCTACATCTGTATATATTTCACATTTATCAGCATTAAGTTCAGCTGCTATTGCCACTGCTGTTGTGTCTGATCCACCTCTACCTAATGTAGTTATGTCATCATATTTGTTGATACCTTGGAATCCTGTCACAAGTACAATATTTTTTCTTTCAAGTTCTGAGTTTATTCTTTCAGCATCTATTCTTTTGAGTCTTGCATTACTATAAACTGATGTTGTATGCATCTTTACTTGATAAGCATTTAATGATATTGCTGGGTATCCTAAATTCTGTAATGCCATAGACATTAGTGCTACAGATTGTTGTTCACCTGTTGTAAGAATCATATCCATTTCTCTTCTTGAAGGATTTGGATTAATTTCTTTTGCTTTTGCTATCAATTCGTCTGTAGTATCTCCTTGTGCTGATAAAACTACAACGACATCATGACCTTCTTTATAATCTTCTAATATTCTTTCTGCAACATTATAGACTCTTTCTTTATTTGCTACAGAACTACCGCCAAATTTCTTTACTATTAACAAGTTGTTTCCTCCTCTTTAGGTATCTAATTAGTATATGTATTTATTTTAAGAAATAGTCCATTAGCTCATAGCCTTTCATAAATACATTTCCCGTAGTTTTACATGATTCTTCATCATATTTTACATTAGATTCAATTTTTCTAGAACTATCATATATTAAATAAGGAACTGCCTTATTTGTATGTGTTCTAATGGCTAGAGGTGTAGGGTGGTCAGGTAGTATCATTATCTTATAGTCTTCTTCAAGTTTATCAAGTTCCTCTTTTATGTATTTGACCACTTTGGAATCTATAAGTTCAATTGATTTTACTTTATTATCGATTTCCCCTCTATGTCCACATTCATCTGGTGCTTCCATATGTACATATACAAAGTCTTGACCAGATTTTAAAGCATCAATTGCAGCTTTTGCCTTACCTTCAAAATTGGTATTAATGTTACCAGTAACGCCTTCAACTTCAATATTTTTCATTTCGGCTGCTATAGCTATTCCTTTTAATAGGTCAACAGCTGATATCATAGCACCTTTTTTATTGTATTTATCCCTAAAGGATTTTAATGTTGGTTTTGTCCCTTCCCCCCAGATCCATATGGAGTTGGCAGGTCTTAATCCTTTTTCTTTTCTTCTTATGTTAATAGGATGATTCTTAAGTAATTCATTACTCAACACCATCATTTGTTTTATTTTATCTGAATTAGTGCCTTTTGGCAAATACTTTTTTATATTTTTTTCTAATATATCATGAGGTGGTGTAAGATTCACATCTATACTACCTTTGTGCCATATTATAGCATGTCTATAACTAGTTCCTGTATAGAATTTGATTGTATCATTTCCTAAGTACTTTTCTAGATATTTTATTAATTCATCTGCTTCCTCAGTTGTGATTTCATCGGAACTATGATCAATTATAGTTTTATCTTCATATGAACCATCTTCACTTAATGTGACTAGATTACATCTAAAGCTAACATCATTACTTTCCATATCAGCTCCAATACTTAGAGCTTCTAGTGGTGATCTTCCAGTATAGTATTTCTGAGGATCATATCCTAATACTGATAGATTGGCAGTATCACTTCCTGGTGCTAATCCATCTGGAATAGTTTTTACTAATCCAACTTCTCCAATTCTAGCTAATGAGTCGATATTTTCTTTATCAGCTACCTGTAAAGGTGTTTTGTCACCTAATTGTTTTACAGGTTCATCAGCCATACCGTCTCCTAATATTAAAACATATTTCATATATTATCATCCCTTCGCTGTCAGGCGGTAGATATGTTCATTATAAGTATTTATTATTTGTCTATCCTTATTACGCTTAATACTTTTGATGCTATGTTTTTAGTATCAAGGTCATTAATCTTCTCTTTCAATATTCCTTCTTTGAAGGCATCAGTAATAAATGCTATCTCATCAACTTTGTCATCGATTTTTACATACTGTACATCACCAAATATCTCTTTTATCTGATTATGTACCATATCTATACTTTTAGGTTCTAATCTAATAAAGCATCTTGATAAAACATTATCCACACTCATTAATTCCATCTTCTTAGTACTCCAGAATGAAACTATATTTCTTTCAAGATGTTTTACAGCATCAACAATGTCTGCTACAACTGCACTTGCTGTAGGTAATTTACCTGCACCTTTACCATAGAACATAACGTCTCCGATAACATTTCCTTTAACAAATATGGCATTAAATACTCCATTGACATTTGATAATGGATGGTCTTTTCCAATCATCATCGGTGAAACCATAGCGTATACTTTTTCATCTTTTTTCTTACTTGTAGCCAATAATTTTATATCGTAACCTAATTGCTTAGCATATTTCATATCAATATCTGATATCTTTGTTATACCTTCTGTGTATATGTCTTCAAAATCAACTTGCATACCAAAAGCAAGTGAAGAAAGTATAGCTATCTTTCTACAAGCATCGAACCCTTCAACATCTGCTTCTGGATTTCGCTCTGCATAACCTTTATCTTGCGCTTCTTTTAATACAGTCTCAAAATCCAGTCCTTCATCTGCCATTTTACTTAGAATGAAGTTAGTTGTACCATTTAATATTCCAGTGATTTCATATATTTCGTCAGCAGTCAATGATTGATTAAGTGGTCTTATAATAGGTATTCCACCACCTACACTAGCTTCAAATAGGAAATTAATGTTTTTGTCTCTTGCTATTTTAAGTAGTTCTGCTCCATGACGTGCCACTAACTCTTTATTCGAAGTAACAACACTTTTGCCGCTTAATAAGGCTTTTTTTACAAAAGTATATGCAGGCTCTACACCACCCATAACTTCAGCAATTACCTTAACACTTGGATCATTGAGAATATCTTCATAATTTTTTGTTAGTATATCCTCTATTGGTGATCCTGGGAAATCTCTTAAGTCTAGTACGTATTTGAGGTTAATCTTCTTTCCTGCTCTTTTATTGATACTGTCTTTATTGGTTGTAAGTACTTCTACTACTCCTGAACCAACTGTACCGTATCCTAATATTGCAACATCTACCATTTATATCACTCCCTAGCTAATATTTTTACTTGATGTATTCCTTCATGACTTTCTAATGACATAATCATTTCTTGTATATCACCAGATGTTGGAAGTATTTCCATACTTAATGTTATGTTGGCCACACCGTTAATAGGTATTGTTTGATGTATTGTCAGTATATTTGCCTTGTACTGGGCAATAATATTTAATATGCATGATAGTAGTCCTGGTTCGTCATCAAGACCAAGAGCAACAGTTATAGCCCTTCCTCTTGAATTATCGTAGAAAGGAAATATTGTGTCTTTGTATTTATAGAACGAACTACGACTTATTCCAACAGAATCTACTGCTTCTTGTATCGTTATTGCTTTTTCTTTTTCCAAAAGCTTTTTAGCTTGAACTACCTTCAAGAATACTTCTGGTAAAGCTTTTCTCTTAATAATATAATAACTTGCTGTATCAGGCATTTCATCACCTTCGTTGTTTTTCTATTAAAAACATTTGTTTTTATTACGGAGATTATACCACTAATTTAATAAAAATACAAGGGATATGTATAAAATAAGTCAGGAATTTTGATTATTGCAAATGAAAATTCTAGTATTTCATATGTTCCATAGTAGTTTCATATATTTAGAAAACAAAAAACTTGTGCTTTGATAAACACAAGTTTCTATTAGTTATTAATTTTAATTCAGTTAAAAAATTAATTTATTGGATTAACCTCAAGTATGTATAATTATTCTTGTTCCTTAGATACTTTTCCTAGTTCTAATTGTTCTTCTTCTGATATAATCAAGTCTATATCTATTAGGATAACCATTCGCTCTTCCATCTTAGCTATACTTTTAATGTATTTCCTATTGATTCCTGTTACAATTTTTGGAGCTTCCTCAATATTTTTATCTTCGATATTCAGTATTTCCTGTACGGAATCAACAATAAATCCTATTTTCATACCATTAGTCACTGTTACGATAATTTTCGTATTTTCATCTGGTTCTTTTTCTTTTAGATGAAATTTCTTTCTTAAGCTGTATACCGGTAATACGCTACCCCTAAGGTTAATGATACCTGTTATATACTCTGGAGTATTTGGTGTTTTGACAACTTCTTGATATTTCTCAATTGTTATGACCTTCATTATATCCAAACCATATTCTTCTTTATCAAGCTTAAATATAACCTGTTGCATTGTAGACATATTCTTCACTCCTTTTGTAATTTTTTAGCATCTAATTATAGAATCCTGATTAGAGGGCTAACCATTGTAGATAAGCATTAATGAATAGATCAATCTTTCCGTCCATTACACTCTGTACATTACCAGTTTCTGCATTAGTTCTATGATCCTTTACCATACTGTATGGATGCATCACATAGGAACGTATTTGGCTGCCCCAACCTATTTCTTTGACTTCCCCTCTTATTCCTTCCATTTTAGCCATTTGTTCTTGTCGTCTTATTTCATATAACTTGGCTTTTAACATCTTCATAGCTCTATCTTTGTTCTTATGTTGTGAACGTTCATTTTGACATTGAACAACTACACCTGTAGGTATATGAGTTATTCTAACAGCTGAATCTGTTTTGTTAATATGTTGTCCACCTGCTCCACTTGCACGATAAGTATCTATCTTAATGTCTTCATCGTTTATTTCCAAATCAATATCATCATCTATCTCTGGTAACACATCCATTGATGCAAATGATGTGTGTCTTCTACCTGATGAATCAAAAGGAGATATTCTTACTAAACGATGAACTCCTTTTTCTGATTTTAGATAACCATAGGCATTTTCTCCATTTATTTGAATAGTTACAGATTTAACTCCTGCTTCTTCACCATCCAGATAGTCCAGTGTTTCTATTTTGTAACCTTTATCATCTGCCCATCTGGTATACATTCTAAGCAACATACTTACCCAGTCGCAAGATTCTGTTCCACCAGCACCAGCATGTAAAGATATTATGGCATTATTACCATCATATTCTCCAGATAAAAGTGTTCTGGTTCTAAGTTCTTCATAATCATTAATGAATTCCTTTAACGATGATGAAACCTCTTTGATGATTTCGTCGTCATTTTCTTCTATTCCCATTTCAATGAGAGTTTCAATATCTTCATATTCTTGTACAAGATTGTTGTAGTTGTCCACTTTATCTTTTAACTGCTTTATTTCCTTTAATACTTTTCCTGAATTCTCAGCATCGTTCCAGAATTCTTCTGATGCAACCTTGGCATCTAGTTCTTCTATCTTATTCTTTACATTGACCAAGTCAAAGTGAAACACTCATTTCATCTAATTTCTTTTTGTATGCTTGGAGTTCTAATTTGCTTTGTTCAAGCTCTAGCATTTTATCACCTCTATTATTTTTTTACCATTCAATCTTCCATCATGGCTATTGATTTCTACCACAACAGTATTTATATTTTTTACCGCTACCGCATGGGCATAACTCGTTTCTTCCTACTTTTCTTTCTTTTCTTCTTACAGGCTGCTTAGCCGCTTGTTGTTCGCCTCTGTTTGTTGATGTAACCTTGGCTACTCTTTCTCTCTCTATTTTTCTTGCTGGTCTTATACGATATAGAGCTCTAAGTGTAGCTTCCTGTATATTATTGGACATTTCTTCAAACATATCAAATCCAAGGAATTTATATTCTACTAAAGGATCTCTTTGACCATAAGCTCTAAGTCCTATACCTTGACGCATTTGGTCCATGTTATCAATGTGATCCATCCATTTTTGATCTATAGCTTTTAATAGGATAACACGTTCAGCTTCACGCATGAATTCTTCTTCGTCAAATTCGCTTTCTTTATCTTCATATAGTTTAGCTGCGATTTCATATAATTTTTCTGTGAATTTGTCCTTAGTCAAGGATTCTCTTTCTTCTTCTGTTGTATGAATTGATCTTATAGGTATAATCTCATTCAAAGACTCCATGAGTCCTGGTATATCCCACTCATCAAATTCTTGCTCTTCTCCTGCATGAGTATCAACAAATCTGCCAATAACTTCTTTTATCATACTCATGATGAAATCTCTCATGTTGTCCCCTTGAAGAACTTTCTTTCTTTCACCATATATAATCTCTCTTTGCTCATTCATTACTTGGTCATAATCAAGTAAGTGCTTTCTTATGGAGAAGTTATTTCCTTCAACTTTTTTCTGAGCATTCTCTATTGCGTTTGATAAGATACCTGCTGCGATTGGTTCTCCTTCAGGTAGCCCTAATCTTGTAACTGTATTTTTCATTCTCTCTGAACCAAATAGACGCATCAAGTCATCATCTAATGAGATATAGAACTTAGATTCACCAGGATCACCTTGACGTCCTGAACGACCTCTTAACTGATTATCTATACGTCTGGATTCATGACGTTCTGTACCAATTATTTTGAGTCCACCAGTTTCAATAACACCTTCACCTAATTTAATATCAGTACCACGACCAGCCATATTGGTTGCTATGGTAATAGCACCTTTTTGACCTGCCATTGCTACAATCTCAGCTTCTCTCTCATGATATTTTGCATTAAGTACTTTGTGTACGACTCCTTTTTTTCTAAGCATCTTACTTAATTCTTCTGATGATTCTATTGTTATAGTACCGACCAATACTGGTTGTCCTCTATCATAACATTCTGCAATATCATCGATGACAGCATTTACCTTTTCACGATGTGATTTATAAACTTGGTCTGGTTGGTCTTTTCTTACTATTGGTTTATTAGTTGGTATAGCTATTACGTCCATACCATATATTTCTCTGAATTCTTCTTCTTCAGTTAACGCTGTACCTGTCATACCAGATTTTTTATCGTATTTGTTGAAATAATTCTGGAAAGTTATAGTTGCAAGAGTTTTACTTTCTCTTCTTACTCTAACACTTTCTTTTGCTTCAATTGCTTGATGCAATCCATTAGAATATCTTCTTCCTGGCATTAAACGTCCAGTGAATTCATCTACAATAATTATTTCTTCTTCTTTTATAACATAGTCTTTATCTTTATACATAGTATTATGTGCTTTTAACGCTAATATAACATGGTGTTGTATTTCCATATTTTCTGGGTCCGCTAAGTTATCTACTTGGAAGAATTGTTCAACTTTTTTGATACCATCAGCTGTTAAAGATACTGATTTTGCTTTTTCATCAACTACAAAATCTCCTTCTTCTTGAATCTCTTCATTAAGTAAGGCACTCATCTTGGATATTTCTCCTATTACCTTACCTTTTTGTAATCTTCTAGCTATTATATCTGCCTGTTGATATAAATGAGTTGATTTACTGCTGTTACCAGATATAATCAATGGTGTTCTTGCCTCGTCAATTAATACAGAGTCGACCTCATCAATAACAACAAAGTTCAAATCTCTCTGTACCATTTCTTTTTTATATATAACCATGTTATCTCTAAGGTAGTCAAATCCAAACTCATTATTGGTACCGTATGTAATATCACAGTTATATGCTTCTCTTCTTTCTTCATTATCTATTCCATTAACTATAACACCTACTGTTAATCCAAGAAATTCATGTATTCTACCAATGTTTTCAGCATCACGTTTAGCTAAGTAATCGTTGACAGTAACTACATGTACCCCTTTTCCTTCTAAAGCATTCAAGTATGCTGCAAAAGGAGCTACATATGTTTTACCTTCTCCAGTTTTCATCTCAGCTATTCTACCTTGATGTAGTATTATAGCTCCGATCAATTGGACTCTATAAGGTCTTATGTCTACTGTACGCTTTGAAGCTTCTCTAACAACAGCATAGGCTTCAATTAATATATCGTCTAATGTTTCACCTTTTTTTAATCTTTCTCTAAATTCATTGGTTTTACTTTTTAACTGGTCATCAGTTAATTTTTCCATTTCTGGTTCTAAAGCTTCTATTTTATCTACTAATGGTATTATCCTTTTTATCTCTTTATCACTATGTGTTCCAAATACTTTTTCAAATAATTTTTTCATTTCTTATCACCTTTCACTTTTAGTTTTTTCAAATTGTATTTTCAGTGGAAGATTGTTTTATATTCATTTTACTTAAGATTACCTTATATTCAATGTATTTTCCATTATTATTTAATTTATAGTTAACCCTAAAATATTCTTCTAGAGTACTATTACTATCAGTGTAGAAAGTTAATGGTATCTGATTTAACCCATAATTGGTATCTTCTGTAATTATATTACTTTTATTGTTATTATCTAGTAAAACAGGTTTATAGGTATTTGTATATTCTTTGGTACACATTAACCTTGAATTCTCAATTTTATTATTTAGATAATTCTGTATCAAACTATATATTCTTTTAAACTTATCTTTTTTGTTTAACCTATTATCTATGGTATTCTCTAATTCTTTGAATACAGTTCCATTAAGAACCTGTTCTAGATTCCATTGACCATTGGCACGTATGGGCATAGTGGAATTATTTTGTACTTGAATTATCTGAGCATGAGAAATAAATGCTGATGGTAGACATATTGCATATATTAATAAAATCCCAGATATAGTTATATATTTTCTACATAGCTTACCCATATTGCACCTCCTAATAGTATTATTGGAATTTAATTTATATTTTATGATTTAATCTAATTTATAGGTCCTCAATATTTTACCACTAATCTTTACATTATTCAACTTTTTAGCAATATCTCTTTTTTAGTAATATTCTTTTAATGATAATAACGTAGAAAAATGCAAACCAAACAAGGGTAATATAGAAATAACAACCCACAAATTGTGAGTTGTCATGTTTAGAATGTATTGTTGAGTATATAACTTACAAATTCAATATTTGTTGTTGACCAAATATCATCTCTTGATAGTTTTTTCAATAATTTCTCTAGTTGCTCCCATGATTCTTCAGTATCGAATTCATAACTGTGTCCCCATACATAGAGTAGTTGAGCCTTCTCATCCTCAAGGAATTGATCTATTACTTGACCTAATCTACTATGATGACAAGTAGGATGTAATTTCAAGAAGTCTTTTGGAATTGTAAAATCCAACGTTGACCTTGTTGTTCTACCATATTGAATACCTAATTCATTAAGTACCTCAAGTGTTTTATCGTCATAGGCACCATATGGATAGGACATACCTTTAACCTCATAATCGATTAACGCTTCGAGATTTGTTTTATCAGTATTCATCTCTTCAAATATCTGTTCTTTAGTCAACTTTGTTAACCATGGATGTGTTAAAGAATGAGCCGAAACTTCATGCCCTTGAAATAATGTTTTAATCTCTGCACTATTCAAATGTCCTTCTGTATCTAATTTTCCAGAATTCAAATGAAATGTTCCTTTTAGATTATATTTGTTAAAAAGCTCTACCAGTCTTCTATCATTTGTTACGCCATCATCATAACTAAAAATTACAGCTTTTTTCTTATTTGATTCCATTATCTCATCTCCGTGAATTAGTCTTTTGATTTCATATTACCATATTAAATCATATTTTCCTTCTAATTTTAATAATCCTTCCAAATAATAGTAATCTCCATATATAATTGGAACATTGATATTCTTATTTGCTGGTAAATGGACTGTACCTAAGGTTATCAACCCTTCTTGTTCATCTTCCCATGAACCATAGTTATCCCCTAAAGATTTTAGCATTTTTAATGCTATTTCTATGTAATAGTCACGATCTTCTTCACAAAATCTTGCTATTTCTAATATTCCACTTGCTGCACAAGCTACTGCTGAACTATCCATTGCATAGCTAGTCTCCTTGGAAGCTCTAAAATCCCACACAGCCATATAATCCTCTCTTAAATTATTAATAAAGAAGTTGGATACTTTTTTTGCTGCGTCTAAATATTTCTTATCACCTACATATTTATAGGCTAAAGCCATTCCATAGATACACCATGCTGCACCTCTTGCCCAAGCTGAATCTGGAGAATAACCCTGTCCCCCTAATACTTTGACTACGTTTCCCTTTTCTGGATCAAAGCAGACTATATGTCTCACAGAACCGTCTTCTCTAATGAATTCTTTTAGAACAGTATCTGTATGAGCAATGGCAATGGCTTTAAAACGAGGGTCCTTCTCATATTCTGATGCCCAATACAATAATGGCAGATTCATCAAACAATCTATGATTGCCCATCCTGTACAGTCTTCTTGTACATTATTATTCCATGCTCTTATAAAATTACCGTTTAAGTTAAACCTTCCAGCAAGATGTGAGGCAGCTATAAGTCCCCTTCTTAATGATTTTACATTTCCATCATACTTATAACGAGCTACTGCAGAGGGTAGCCACATAAATCCTACATCATGATGAAGAGTAAAATAATTATTTAATGGTTCATCCAATTTTTCTTCGCAGCTAATAGCAAAGGTCTTAAATTTTTCATTTTTTGTCTCGTTATAAGCCAACCAAAGTATTCCTGACCAAAACCCTGACGTCCACCAACTAGGCTCTGTAGCATCATACTTACCTTCATGTGATACGTGAGGAAATGTATCTCTAATACGATCACTTGTGTTGCTAATTTTATTTAAAGCCCTTTTAATCGCTTGTTCTAACCAGTTCTCCATTATTATTCCTCCATTACTAATATGTTATTGTTGTGTATATTGATTAATAGAGGCCGCTAATGCAGCCCCTATATAATTACATATCTAATTCAGTTTTATTGAGCCATGTAACGGTCATAAGCATTTTGATAAACTTCCAATACTTCCTTAAGACCTAGATTATTCATAGCTTTTATATACTTGTCCCAACCAGTGTTAACATCTTCAGCATTTAGAATCCATTTTTGGGTTACTTCTTTTTGCAGTGTATCTATTGCTGTTAACTTCTCATTTAATAGGTCTTGTTCTTCGTTTGTAAATACTAATGATGGGAATGCCTTTTCACAGTATTTGCCATCAATATACATTCTTGCTCCTTGTTTAGCTACTGGATTCATCCATTGCTCTTCATAAGCGAAATCTTGATGGAAACCAATTTGGATTTGAGCTCCTATCTGTTCCAATAATGAAATAACAGGTTCATCATTATTTAATAAACTTTCTTTGAAAATAGGTTTTCCATCTACCAAATCATATTGCTCCCCTTCAATACCAAAGTTCATAAGACGTCTACCTTCTTCTGACCACCAGAAATCAAAGTATTTGATTGTCTCAACTGGATGTGGATTGCTTACAGAAATTCCCCAAGCACCTTTTATTTTATTTGGAACATTATTTCTAATTGTAGATTCCCAAACTTTACCATTTATATCTGCAGGAGGTGCAATTGGTTCAAATTTGAATCCCTGGATTTTATCTGCTAATGTGTCATTAAAGGTTGATGTACTACCGAACCAATCATGTGTAGCACCACCAACATTATCACCCAATAATATGTTACGGGCTTTTGAGCCTCTTGTGAATGCTTCTGGATCAATAAGACCTTCTGCATACCATTTACTTATGTTTTCCATTCCAATTCTATATGCCTCTTCAGAAGGACCATATTTTACAGTATCACCGTCTAAATAAAAAGAGGTATGTCCACCAAATAAAGTTACTAAGCGAATTGTTATTTCACCTTTTCCTCTATCAATAAATGGGATTTCATCTGCTTTATTATTTCCATTTGGATCTCTTTCTTTAAAAGCTTTTAATACATTGTAATAATCATCAACTGTTTTTGGCACTTCTAGGTTTAATTTTTCTAACCAATCTGTACGCATAAAATAACCTGCTGCCGCTTCTCCATCTGGAACAAATGCTATAGAGTATATATTTCCATCTGCTGCAGTAATAGTTTTTCTTACATCTGGATTTTCTTGTAAATACTTATTAAAATTTGGTGCATGTTCTTCTATTAAGTCGTTTAGAGGTATTAAGGCACCTTCCATACCATATTTAGATAAATCCTCTAATGAGTAAGTCAGTATATCTGATAAATCACCACTTGCAAGCATTGTGTTAAATGCTTGGGCACTGTCTGAAATAGAATCTGAAGCAGTACCTTTTAATTTTACATTTGTTAATTCCTCGGCTTTTTTAAATACTTCCCAAGAATTTTTAAAAGATATTTTATTCCCTAAATGTAAATGTATACTTAATTCTACTGGATCTTTTGATACAAGATGTCCTTCTAGTTTTTCTGTTTCTTTGCTTGTTTTGTTCCCTTTTTCATTTTCATTCTCTTTTTGTGTAGTATTCTCTGTTTTTGAGTCTTTCTGACAACCACCCAAGGTTCCAACCATAAGTATACTCGCTAATAATAATACCATCATTTTTTTCATCATATTAATATATCCTCCTTATAAATACGGATAAAGCTCCGCTAATTTCATATATTATCCTTTTACTGAACCAACCATTGAACCTTTTTCGAAATATTTTTGGATGAACGGATAAATAATCAACATTGGTATTACACCAATAATTATTGTTGCAAAAATTAATGTTTCTTTGGATAAAGAAAGTATTGCATCAGCACTTTGCATTGCTTCCTCACCTATATCCATTTCAACAATCATCTTCTTCAATATTACTTGTAACGGTATTTTTTTAGGATCTTTTAATATAAGCATTGCCCAAAAGTAACCATTCCATCTACTTACAGCATAATATAATCCTACTGTTGCTATTGCAGGTTTTGCAAGAGGTAAGAAGATCTTAAATAATATGGTTAAATCATTTGCCCCATCAATCTTAGCAGATTCTTCAATCTCTTCTGGTATTGATTGAAAGTTAGTTCTTAAAAGTATTACATAAAATGCTGAACAACCAAATGCTATAATTAATGTGATTCTCTTATCTAATAAGTTAAGATCTCTTAAGTTAAGATAAAAAGGAATCATACCAGCATTGAACCACATTGTAAAGGTAATTAATATTGTCATTAATTTCCTTCCTCTTAATCTTCTTTTGGATAGAGGATAAGCACCTGATACGGTTAAAATAATATTTACTAGTGTTCCTAAAATCGTATAGTAAAAAGCATTGGCGTAGCCAATCAATATTTGTTGGTCTTCAAAAATCTTTTTGTATGCATCAAAATTAAAATCTACAGGAAAAAACCAAACCTTAGCTGATGCTACTGCATCTGGTGAGGAGAGTGAAGATGATAATACGTAAATGAATGGATATAGACATAAAATACATACTAAGATGATAATAACATAAATGATATAATCAAAAATATTTCTTTTGAAATTTCCCATCATACTTCCCTCCCTTTACCATAATGATGTCTCTGAGAACTTCTTAGAAATTTTATTAGCTGCAAAAACTAATATAAGTGCAATAATTGCATTAAATAAATCTACAGCAGCTGCTACATCGTATGTTCCTTTTTCTATTGCAAGTCTATAGACATAAGTACTAATTACATCTGATGTTTCATATGTAGCTGGTTGTTGTAACAACAACACTGATTCAAAACCAACGGATAACATTTTACCAATACGTAAAATCAGCATAATTGTGATTGTTGGTAAAATACCCGGAATAGTAACATGAAGTGTTTGTTTCCATCGATTGGCACCATCAACAACTGCAGCTTCATATAACTGGGGATCAATGGATGCTAATGCTGCAATATAGATTACAGCTCCGAACCCTGATTCTTTCCATACATTCATACCAGTAAAAATACCTCTGAAGTATTCTGGTTGAGTCAAGAAATAGGTTCTATTTCCACCCAATGCAGCAATAATGTTATTTATCAAACCACTAGGTGCTAAAAAGTTAACAACCAAGCCTGCAACGATTACTGTTGAAACAAAGTGTGGTAGATAACTTATTGTTTGAGCTGTACGTTTGAATTTCTTATTTCTGACTTCATTAAATAAAAGGGCTAAAATAATAGGTATAGGAAATCCAATAACCAAACCATATAGATTGATCAACAATGTATTTTTGATAAGTCTAAAAACATATGGTGACTTAAAAAACGTAATAAAATTATCTAAACCAACCCACGGACTACCTTCTATACCTTTGAATAATGAATAATCTTTAAAAGCTATTTGTAGTCCATATAGTGGTTTGTAGGCAAAAAAGAAATAAAATAATAAACATGGTATAATTAAAATATATAAGTATTTATCTCTAAGAATATCTTTCTTTAGTTCACAAAAATAATTATTATGTTTATTTTTCTTTTTGATTTTAGTAGTTTTATTAGTTGAACTTATTTTGATGTTACTCACTTTTTTCCAGCCTCCCTTCTCTCTTGATGTTATCCTCATCCTATCAAAGGTAAGCATTAAAATAAATCCTCAAAATATTATATTCACACTCAATATCAACACTACTACCTTGTGTTCATTATCATATTAGATTTTGTTAATATATATAAGAAAAGACTCCTTGAATTGGAGTCTACTTCAATGTATCTTTGTATGTTCCCGGAGATACTCCTTCGTACTTCTTGAAGATTCTAATAAATGTATTGGTTGAATTGAACCCTAAGTCATTTGACAGGTCTTTAATCTTTATTTCTCTATTGCTATTCATTATTTCCTTGGCTTTTCTAACTTTTAGAGTATTGATGTAGTCCTTAAAATTGATACCTTGACTTTTCTTGAAGATTATACCCACATACCCTGCAGAGAGGTTGAACTTTTCTGCTAGATCTGTTAAAGATAAATCTTTATGAAAGTTCAAATTGATATAATCTATTATATTATCAATATGCTTGAACTCTTCTATAACATTATTCTTCTTAATGCATTCAAGAGTTTCCATGAATATCTCTTTTATTTTGTTTCCCAATTGTTGTTTTGTATTACACATCTTAAGTTCCAGATAAGCGTATTTTATATCCTCTTTGAATTTATTATCAATGCCTGATACCTTTGATATAACCCTGTTAAGTGTACCAGCTACAGCAAAAATAAATTGGGACAGTACATCTGCACTTAAGGTTCTTAATTGTAAGTTCTCTTCTAACAAATAATCCATGACCTGCAATACTTCCTCTTGCTTTCCTGCAAGGGATAGATTGATTAAATTTTGTTCAACTTCCAATGGATAATAGAAAGAGTCATCAAAACCACTGATATCACTTTCAGTAATAATAATTTTATTAAAAGCAAATTGATATTCTAGTATTTTTATTGCTGTTTTATATGACTGTTCTATTTCAAATACATCTGTTACTGTACTCCCAAAGGATGCAATGATATTCATGCCACAACGTTCCTCAATACCAATTATAAAGTTTTTCAATAGAATTGAAATCTTGTCTATCTTATCTTCATTAATAATAAGTCCTATTCTATTAGCATTGATTTCAATGGATTCAAATTTTTCCTTCATATCATTTGTATCCAGTGTATAATTCAACTCATTATATATATTGTGAATATTAATCACTCTACTGTCATCACTTAGTAATTCCTTTAATTGTAGTACAATTGATAAACAAGGTTCTTGTGTATTAATATTCAATCTTATATCTAGTCGTTTACTGTCTGCTTCTGTGAATAAACCATGAATAATCCTATTGATATTTCTCTTCCTTACAATCTCATTATTCTCTTTAACCTTCTGTTCAAGAGATTTTTTTTCAAATTTCATTTGATTGACTTCTGTAGTAATCAAATCAAACTCATTACCTTCTATTTCAAACTGGGGATTCTCTTTTATTGAGTATATTGTCCTTTTAATAGGTCTATAAACTATCTTACTCCATATAACAGCTAAAACAATTCCCAAAATAGTAATAATAATATATCCAAATATAAAAATGGGGCTGATATATTTATGGTTCTTGTTTACATAATATACGTAATTCCATCTCAATTCTGTATTGGATTTTTTTTGGTATTTATAAAATTCTTTCTTATTATTATCTAAGATAGATAGTTCTTTTTCATCAGTTACAATATTGCTATTGTAATTCAACAATTCTGACCCATCATATATGGTAAATATTTCTTTTACATCTTCACTCAAAGTTGGCAATATATCTTTTTTATCAAATACCAAAAAGCATAATAAATCATTCTTCATATTAATTTTGAGATTAAAAATATAGATTAACTGCTCCTTATTTCTAATATATATAGGCTCTTTTTTCTGCCATATTTTTTGATTCACAAAATAATCATGTAGATTAGTTAAATCTTCACTACTTAGATTGCTTTTTGGAAAAATCCGTTTCAATGTAGCTGTCTGATTTGGCATAATAAATAAGTCTTCGCCTATTTTGTTTAAGTATATTTTACTGTTAAGATTAGTGAAGACATCCAGTTCTTCGCCTAATTTTTGACAAACCTTTGTTATAGCATAATAATTTTGACCTTCTTCACTGTATTGTCTTACAAATTCATTTGAAGGCAGGCTTCGTGCAACATTGAATAACGTATTAATCTTATAGTCGATATCATCGGTAATTTTATTAAAGTAAAAATTATTTCTCATATCTGTCTGTACCCTAGATTGATTTAGTTCTTGTACACTATGTAAAACAATAACAATAATAGTATAAATCATAATTAAAAATAAATAAGCGTATAGAATCTTTCTTTTATACTGAGCTTTATTACCTTTTTTAAAAGTAATTTTTCTAGTCATCAGACATTCTCTCCCTTGATGATAATAATAGTTACATGTCAATTGAGCATTTATTATCTTTCCATATTAAAGTATAAACAGAATCGTCAACTTCTATTATACACATAATTCGGCTATTGTCTTGTTTAATATTTACATGAACATTTGATAACTCTGATGATACCTTAGGTATCATGACAGTATGGAAAATAGTTTCTCCAACTAAGGGATTAGTACTATTGAGTTGTAATAGAGTTGATTCCCTAAGACAGTCGATTTCATCTGAAATAGCTCCTTTGATTAATTCCCTTTTAAAATTATTTTCATCATAATATATACTAATATTAGAATCACTTTGATCGGTATAGACAACACCTTTTTGTTCTTTAATCTTTGTAGAATCCAAATGATAATGTAATTGTACTGTATCTTCAGGGTTAAGATGTTCTACCTTATCTAAGATAACAATGATTTTTTTATCAACAAGACTCATCAATCGAGTATGAATAATAGGCTCATAATTATGATGACGAGCAACCACATACCATAATTTTTCATGGGCATCAGTATTTATTACATACCCTGCCTTTTGTTTTTCATAGCTGAATGAAGTTAAATATTTAAAGTTATCTTTATTATTGATTGTTAAAGTATTGTGCCACTGTGAACTTTTAAATGTATATCTTTCATTGCAATCTCTATAGGTAAAAACACCTGGGTCAACAACTAATGGTCTATTATTGCATGTTAAATCGAATCCCATTAAATCCATATGAGCATGATTACTAACTATTGGTGCATTACAAGCAAAGAAAATACTCAAATCTGACTTGTCCCAACCTGTTCGGTACATGACTTGATTGATATCTCTTTGCCAGTTGAGATTATCCATTTGTAACGTATAATCTTTACTTGCCTCTTCGATTTCCATCAACAATTTTTCGATATCATTAATGTATCTTAGATGATTGACCAATAAGTCAGCTATCTCATTAATTGAAATAAATTTTCTAATGCTTAATAAGTATCCCACATGGTTAAATACAATGTACCCATATAAAGCACCTAAAACTGCAGCAGTGTTAGCTCTTGAATCACCCCAAGGAACAGTTGTACCGGTTGGTCTAAAAGAATAAATGCTATAACATAGACTCTTTCTTAGTCGGTCTACATAATCTGTTGAAAAATGATTGGTACCACCGGCAAAAATAACCCCTGTAGAAAACCATTTAACAGCTCCATTATGATACATAGGACATCCTTCTACATGAGCTCCATCAATTGTTAATTGAGCTTTGCTACATCTTTCTAATTCAGAGATAGCAAAAGCTTTCCATTCATCTGCTTCTTCAAATTGTTTAAATGTATTCCCAACCCATAGTAAGCCTAACATTTCCATTATATAATGGTTAGTTGCTGCCCCAGGATGTTTCTTGGGACTTACCCTATATAGTATTTCACCATGTCTATGTATAGATTCAATTAGTTTTTCTAGAAGCTTATCCGTAATAACCTGTGAACTAATAAGCATTTCAACAAAGTACCCCCATGCCTCTTGCATTCTAATTCCTACCTCAAGTATCCTCCATGGGTCTACCTTATTATATAAGTGGGTATCATATGATTCAGGTGGAGTACACACCTTTAGCCAATTGTCCATATCGTTTATAACTTTTGTTATGTACGTTTCATCTTCAAGGATAATATAAGCATCTATTAACGTGAACCAATGTTTCATACGATTCAGTTGCCATATATATTCGTTGTCATTGACAATGTTATCAAACCAGTTAGGAGGATTTCCAATATGAATATAATCTCCACCGGTTCCAGGAAGTAGTATATATCCATCCCGATATTTATTAGCTCTATCTATAAGTCCTACATAAATATCGGGATACTCTTTTTGTAAATATTTCAAATTTCTTTTTCTACATGCTATATTTTTTTTGTTTATTTCTTTAAAGCTTTCTCTTATTTGATTTTGATCATAATGTCTCATTTACTGTGCCACCTTTTCATTATGTATAATATCTATTATTTACTGAAATTATATATATTGAACATACCATTAAGAGGCACTGTATTTAAATACCCATTATCTTATATCTATGGTTCATTTCTTATATTTATATATTTTTACACCTGTATAGCTGTTCCAATCATTACTTGTATTACCTTTTCCATTTACACGTACATATCTTGCTTCCTCAGCTAAGAATGTAAAGTATTCAAAGTCCAAGCTGGTTCCTCTACTTTTCCCATTAAGAATCTTCTTCCAGTTAGTACCATCTTTGGATACTTCAATATCAAATAAGCTTGCTCTAACATTACCTTTTGAAAAAGATATTCCCACCACATTAATTTTTGTAACAACTCCAAGATCAAATTGTATCCATTGTTTACCTTGAGCTGACCACCTTGTATTAAAATCATTATCCAGTGTGTTCTGTGGTTTGTTAGGATCTTGATGGGCACTTGCTGTTGCTTCTACTATTTTTACTTCTTCAGCTCCTTTTGGTAATTGCTCTAGAGATTCTGTTGTAAGGAGAACTGTGTAATGAGTTCTACTTTTACTATTGTTTTTATCAGTAACCTTAATCTCAACTGGGGTAACGATATTATCTGTAGCCTGAGCAACTTCAACATCAAATCCTTCTGAAGCTTTCCCTGTAATAATTGGTACATCCGTCGTTCCATATGGTATGGTATATGTATAACTTCTTACCTGATTATTAAACCCATCAAGAAGTTTACCATTTATATAGATACCTGTTAATAATGGTTTTTCCATGTCACCTTCTGTAAGCTGCCATTGATCTAATGCTTTATATTCAGGTATTTTGTCTCTATCCGCATCACTATAGAGGGGTACCAATGCAATAGCCAAGTCCACATTGGATACATTTCCCAGTTTCACAACTAGTTTTTTAATTCCTGTGTTTGCCTTGAGTTTATTGGTATCTCCTAATGGATTAGGTGTACCTTCTAATGGTACTGCTTCCATTTCAGTAAATGTACCTTCACCATGTATTATTTTTACTAATAATTGCTTACCATTTTTTGTTAATATAGCCTCTTTTCCATCCTTTTGAATATTAATATTAGCTTCAGTATGCATGAACCAATAATAATCCGATGGTGCTTTCATGGTAATTTGGTCTTGTACAATCATGGTTTCTCTAAATGACGTAAGCATGACTCCTCTTTTTGCTGAATTAACATGTCGGCTATATGCTGGTGTTAAATCTGCAATAGCATATGCACCATTTTTATTGGATTTGGATGTTGTTATCTCGTTGTTTGCTTTATAATCTTGTTGATATTGTTTATCAGGGTTAATGACAAAGGTGTTATGTCCATCAGGTCTTGTTCTGTAGAAATGATACCTGTCTTTATCATAATTGAAATAGCCTGGTACATAATTATCAGTACCTATGTCAATAGCCCATTGTTCACCATTAGCGTGAAATACAAAATTACCACTATCCATATGTCCGTGACTCATATAAGCTTTTCCAGCTTTAAATCCTATATATGTACTAAGTGGGTCTATCCATGAACCTCTCATCAATGCTAAATCTGGATCTCTAAACTTAGCGTCTAAGGGTAAATCCAATTTCTTAGATGTTACAGAAGTATTGTACCAAATTAAATCATATACACCCCCATTTTTCTTAGAATCATCAAGCATTTTAAGTCCTAATTTGGTTATACTATCATCATTCAATAATTTGCCTAGATAAAATAACTCTGGTACTCTAAGTTTTAGAGAACCACTTGGAGAATCACCGTAATTGAATATACCTTTTGGACCTGACACATGAGCGATATAATGAGCAGTTTTATCAAGACCATCTACTTTTGATATATCATAATCCTGTCCAAGAGCTGAATTGAGTGTTCCTAAACCAAGTGCTATATATTCCAAGGCGTATTGCCAATAGGTGGGACCTTCCCCCCATGCACCATCTGGACCATACTCTGTAATAATACCCTTACCAAAGGAAGTGATTGCTCTCTCCAACGCTTTACCACTAACATCAGATTCTTCATCACCAATAGCCAGTGCTGACATGATAATTCCTGAATTGCAGACTGCATTCCAGTTACTGTCCAGTTCTTTCTTCACAGACCACCATGCTCCGTTATTGATTTGTTCAATTCCTTTATTTAATCCTTTTTCAATGATAGCTTTTCTCATGTTTGTCTTTAATTCATCATCTAGATCATCATAAAACCAATCATATGCTATTGCCATAGCTGACATGATAGTCGCTGTATTCAAAAATTCTCTATTATCATTCCAATCTTGAAAGCTAATAGCAGCATTAATCTCTTGTATTGCGCGTTCTAAATAAACTTGTTTGTCTGTTAACAAATAAGCCATTCCTGTAATTTCGATATATTTCTTAATATCTTTAGCCGCATTCAATCTTCTACCGTCAGGTATTTCATATTTTGATACAGGCTTACCTAATATTTCATCTGCCTGTTCAATTACTGCTTGAGCCCATTTATTTACTCTTTCATTGCTACTTCTAGCGGCTTTTATCTCATTGATTTTTTCTTGATTGATGAGTATTCGTGGATGTTTGTTATTAGGATTGGCTTTTTTTAGATCATTAATAACCGTTTCTCCACTGACAATAAAATCATCATCGATTATAATATTGATATCTTCTTTATATGAAATTATCTTAAAATCGTCTAATACATTAATCATTTCATTAGAAGCTTTTACCTTTAAACAGAATGGTACAATGATTAATAGTGACATTGTGATAAGTGCTAGTGTTATTTTTTTCATAAAATACCTCCTATTTGTAAAATACTTATTTTCTCAGATAATCATCTGAAAAACCAAGCTTGTATATCTTACTATACTATGGAATAGTGAGGTTTTTAATATTGACTTTCTTATATCTATATCTAAAAAACAATATTAGTATATATTTACCCTTTGATATCCTTTCTAACTATTATAAAGCTATTCAATCACCAAGTTAATGACATTAAAAAAGGAACCTTTTCAGGTTCCATTTTTATTTTTTATTTTTATTTACAGTGTTGGTTCAATTAAACCATAAGCACCTTTTTTTCTTTTATATACTACATTAACTTCTTCTGTGTCACTGTTCATGAATACAAAAAAGTCATGGCCTAATAAATCCATTTGTAAACATGCTTCTTCAATATCCATAGGTTTCATTGCAAAGCGTTTAGTTCTTACTATCTCAATTTTTTTATCATCAAAGTCTTCTTCCATAGTTTCATTAACAAAGTCATTTTTAAAAGTTCCAACACTATGATGTCTAGATATTAATTTGTTTTTATGTTTTAAAAGTTGTCTTTCTAACACATCAACCACTTTATCTATAGCAGTATACATATTTTCAGCTGATTCTTCTGCTCTGATGATACTGCCTTTAATCGGAATCGTCACCTCTATTATATGCCTTAATTTTTGAACACTCATTGTTATTTGAGCTTCGTTATCTGGATTGAAATACTTATCCATTTTGCTCAACTTATCGATAGTTGCTTCCCTTAATGCTTTGGTTATTTCTATGTTTTTTCCACTTATGATGTAGCGCATACTACCAACTCCTTCCGAAATATCATAGACTTTTATATATAATAGTCTATATTATTATATTCGATATTCAATCAATAAATCCTTTAAATTGATATAAATTTATATTTATTCCTATTCGTAATTTTCTGCTAAATAAAAGAGATTTATCTTTTTTTATGTGGATAATTATCTTTTTTCATCCCATAAATATCATAATATCTGTGGATAGTGTGTATAACTCTGTGAATAACCTAATATCGTATCAATTTTTATCTAAAAAATGTGGATACTTATCAACAGTAATATTTTATGTTAACAAGGAGTTATCTGACAATTTTTCTAGCAAAAAATAAATTTAAGCAAAAAATTTTCTTCAATATGAAAATTTGTCTTAATTATAATTCAATAATTGTAAAAATGGCTTCTGCATTATTAATACAGAAACCATTTTAACTTTATATCAATTCAATTATTATTAAACTCTATCTTTTACAGAGTAATGAGTATGAAGTAACTTATGAGATAATTCACTCATTGGTTCTCCAAGATATTGCTCGTATAATGCAGTGATTGATGGATTTTCATGAGATTTTCTTAAAGGCATATTTTTGTCAACTTCATAAATTGCAGCCATACGTTTTTTAAGAATATCTGAGTTACCGTGATGGTAAGGTTGACCTCCACCACCAATACATCCACCAGGACATGCCATAATTTCGATAGCGTGTAAGTTTCTAGGATTACCGCCTTCAATTTCTTCTAATAATTTTCTAGCATTACCAAGTCCATGAGCAATACCAATATTAAGTGTAAATTCATCCATTTGTACAGATGCTACTCTTACACCATCAAATCCTCTTAACTCTTCAAAATCTACTTTATCTAATGTTTTACCAGTATGGATTTCGTAAGCTGTTCTTGTTGCAGCTTCAATAACACCACCAGTTGAACCAAAGATAACAGCAGCACCAGTTGATTCTCCTAAAGGATTGTCAAATTCTGATTCTTCTAATTCTAATAAGTTAAGATTAGCTCTCTTGATTAAATGAGCTAACTCTCTTGTTGAAATAGATATATCCACATCTGGATTACCATCAACTTTGAACTCATCTCTAGCAGCTTCATATTTCTTAGCTAAACATGGCATAACTGAAACAACAACCATTTTTTCTCTAGGTATATTCATTTTTTCTGCTAAGAAAGATTTAGCAACAGCACCAAACATTTGTTGTGGTGATTTTGCTGATGATGGAATATCAATTAATTCTGGGAATTGACTTTCAATAAAGTTAACCCATGCTGGACAACAAGATGTTAAAATTGGTAATGGAACATCTTTGTCTCCTGCTAAGAATCTATTAAGTCTTCCTAATAATTCTGTTCCTTCTTCCATAATGGTTAAGTCTGCAGCAAAATCTGTATCGAATACACGATCAAAACCTAAAGATCTTAATGCAGTTACCATTTGACCTGTAACAATTGAACCAGGCTCTTTACCGAATTCTTCTCCTATTGCAACTCTTACAGCTGGTGCTGTTTGAACTACAACAAATTTATCTGGATCAGCTAATGCTTCTACAACTTTCCATGTATGATCATTTTCAGTTAAAGCACCAACTGGACATACAGCAACACATTGACCACAGTGTGTACATACTGTTTCTGATAATGGTGATTCAAATGCTGGAGATACAACTGCGTCAAATCCTCTGTTAATTCCAGATAACGCACCAACAGTTTGAACTTCATTACACATAGTTTCGCATCTTCTACACATAATACATTTATCCATATCCCTAATAATTGCAGGTGAATAATCTTGTTTATATGTTGATTGAGCTTTTCCAGTTACTCTTACTTCTCTTACTCCAAATTTTTCTGCTAAGTCTTGTAAATCACAACGACCTGATTTTGCACAAGTCAAGCAATCCTTTGGATGATCTGATAATAATAGTTCCAATACTGTTTTTCTAGCTTCTAATACTCTTATTGTATTTGTTCTAACAACCATGCCTTCAACTACTGGTGTAGCACATGATGGCGCTAGATTTCTTCTACCTTCAACTTCTACTACACATATACGACATGAAGCTGTTTTATTAACCATTTTTGTATCATGCAAGTCTAAATGACATAATGTTGGAATATCAATGCCTAACTTTTTAGCAGCATCTAATATAGTACTACCTTTTGGTACCTGTACTTCTTTACCATCAATAGTAATTTTTACCTCTGACATTAGGTTACACTCCTTTTCTAGATTCTAAAGAATTCACTTTTATTTATTTCTTAATAATCGCTCCGAATTTACACTTATCCATACAAGCACCACATTTGATACATTTATCTTGGTCGATAGTATGTGGGTTTTTAACAGTTCCTGTAATTGCACCAACTGGACAGACTCTTGAACATGCTGTACAACCAATACATTTATCTTCTTGAATGTAATATTTCAATAAATCCTTACAGTTACCTGCTGGGCATTCTTTATCTTTTACATGAGCTACGTACTCATCCCAGAATACATCCAATGTAGATAACACTGGGTTAGGTGCTGTTTGTCCTAATCCACAAAGAGCTGTATCTTTAATTACACGGCTTAATCTCTTAAGCTCATCTAAATGCTCCATTGTACCTTTTCCAGAAGTTATTAATTCTAATAACTCAGATAAACGCTTAGTACCTACACGACAAGGTGTACATTTACCACAAGATTCTTCTTCAGTAAACTCAAGATAGAATTTGGCTACGGCTGGCATACAGTTATCTTCGTCCATAACAATCATACCACCTGAACCCATCATTGATCCTTTGGCAATTAAGTTATCGAAATCAATAGGTGTATCTAAGTCTTTTTCTGTTAAACATCCACCTGATGGTCCACCTGTTTGAACAGCCTTGAACTTCTTACCGTTCTTGATTCCTCCACCAATATCATAGATAACTTCTCTTAGAGTTGTTCCCATAGGAACTTCAATAAGTCCAACGTTATTAATTTTACCTGCTAAGGCAAATACTTTTGTTCCTTTTGATTTTTCTGTACCGATCTTATTAAACCAATCTGCACCTTTTAATATGATAACTGGGATATTAGCAAATGTTTCTACATTATTAACATTTGTTGGTTTGCCCCAATATCCAGATTCTGCTGGAAATGGTGGTTTAGTAGTTGGTTCTCCACGTTGACCTTCCATAGAATGTATAAGTGCTGTTTCTTCACCACATACGAATGCTCCCGCCCCATATGTAAGTTCTATATCAAATTCAAATCCAGTACCCATTATATCAGTACCTAATAATCCTGCTTCTCTAGCATCATCAATAGCTTTTTGTAATCTCTTAATTGCAAGTGGATATTCTGCACGAATATAAACTTTACCTTTAGTCGCTCCAATTGAGTAACCACAAATAGACATAGCCTCAACAATACTGTGTGGGTCTCCTTCTAAGATAGAACGGTCCATGAATGCACCTGGGTCCCCCTCGTCAGCATTACATACTACATATTTTTGATCTGCTTCATATTTACTAGCAAATTCCCATTTTAAGCCTGTAGGGAATCCTCCGCCTCCACGGCCTCTAAGTCCTGACTCTTTAACAACATTGATTACATCGCTAGGAGTCATTTCAGTTAATACTTTACCTAAAGCGTGATATCCATCACGTGCAATATATTCATCAATATTACTTGGATCTATAAATCCACAGTTTCTAAGTGCAATACGCATTTGTTTTTTATAGAAATCCATATTCTTAGAATCACTAACTTTTGCTTGTGTTTCAGGATCTTCAAATAATAATCTTCCTACTTTTCTACCTTTTACAATATGCTCTTTTACGATCTCTTCAGCATCTTCTGGTTGTACTTGAACATAGAATGTATTATCTGGCAATATTTTTACAACTGGACCTTTTTCACAGAAACCAAAACAACCAGTTTTTAGTACTTTAACCTCGCTGTCCATGTTGTTGATTTTTAGTTGTTCCTTTAGATTATCAACTATTTCCTCGGATTTTGCAGATATACATCCTGTACCTCCGCAAACCAATATATGCATTTTATAGTTAGACATCTTTTAAGCCTCCTAACTTTTTTTATTCAATAGTTTTATGAGTTACAGGGATTATTCCATCAATTAACTCGCCATTTTTAATATGTTTTTCAATAACCTCTTTTGCTCTTTCTATTGTTACATCACCATATACAACTGGTTCACTATTTGGCATAGTTAATTCAATTGTTGGTTCTGCATAACAATATCCCATACAACCAGTTTGTGTTACAACTACGTTGTTAATGCCTTCTTTTGCTAATTCATCAATTAGGAAATTCATTACTTCTCTAGCACCAGATGCAATACCACATGTAGCCATAGCAACTTTTATTTGTATTAAATTATCAATGTTTTCGCCTTTTTCTCTTAATTCTACATTTGATTGAACTTTTTCCTTGATTTTTTTAAGTTCATCAAAAGATTTAATCTTTGCCATTTTTTTTCCTCCTTTTTAAAATACAATTATTTGTATTCTGCAAGAATATCTTTGACCATATCTGGTGTTACACGACCATAGACTTTATCTTCAACCATAACAACTGGAGCAAGTCCACAAGCCCCTACACAACGGAGTGATTGTAGTGAAAATTTACCATCTGGTGTTGTTTCACCAACTTCAATATCTAATTCTTTTTTTAGTTCGTTCAAAACATCTTCAGCACCTCTAACATAACAAGCTGTACCCATACATATTGAAATGTTAAATTCACCTTTTGGAATCATTGTGAAATAAGAATAGAATGTAACTACTCCAAATACTTTTGCTGTTGATATTTTTAATTTTTTTCCTACAAATTTTTGAACTTCTTCTGGTAAATATCCAAAAATATCTTGTGCTTTATGTAAAACACGTATTAGTTCTCCTTTTGTAGTTGGCATTGCATCAATATACTGCTCCAATTCTTGGAACTTTTCATCTGTTAATGCTGAATTAGCTGCCATTTGCTTACCTCCTTATTATATAATGTAAATGATTAACAAATTATATTAATTTATTAATTATAAACCAAAGTTATATATTTAACACGAAAAGCTGCATTATTACCATTTTATGGGGTTAAATCATAAATATCATGTTTTTTCTACAAGTTTTACAAGTATTCAAGTATTCTTCAATTAAGATAACAAAATGGTAGGGATATTTAACCTTATTTAATAAAGTATAATGCTTATTAAACTTAAAAAGGAAAGTCTATTAAAATTCTCATGTTTAAATATGCAATAATGTGTTTAATTAATAACATTAGAAAATACATCAATCCAACACATTAGTATATATATAAATTGAACTGGAATTGTTATTATTACAACCATTAATGAATATTTATAAGTACTACGACTTTCCCTTAATAATATTAATTATTGTTAACAATTCACTTTATAAAATTAGTTCAAATTATTTTCTTATCTATTCATATTGTTTGAGTGCGTTAAATATTGATTCTATATTTTTTTCATTAACTTCTAATGAATTTTTTTTAATTCCAATATACCCTAATTCATGAGCATCTGAAGATTGTATTATATGATAGTCTTTGTATTTTTGTCTATAAGTATCTAAGTTAGAAAATCTAGAAATCTCGAGTATAGAAGTATTCAAATCGTCTGGTATAAATCCTATATTAGCTAATATACTATAACTTGGTCTATCAATGTGAGCAGGTATTGCTATTCCATTGTTGTCATGTATCAAATCTATAACTTCGTTTAATGACATTGCCACAGATGTTAGTAGAAGTTTGTCCAGTTCTTTTATAATGTCATCATTCTCATCCAAAACATATTGATGTCCAAAAACAGTAGATTTATTCTTGATATAAGGTAATTTACTATATAGTTTGCTTTGAACATTGTATACACTCTCAATGTCAGGGAACAATCCTACCACATGTATTTCTTCTTTTGTTTCTATCTCAATTCCTGGAACAACAATAATATCTTTCCCCTTAGCTACTTTAATTACTGCTTCGACATTTTCTGCAGAATTATGGTCAGTTATAGCTATGGCATCTAATTCATTAATCAAAGACATGTTCACAATGTTATTAGGTGTCATGCTATCTTCTCCGCAAGGCGAAAGAGCTGTATGAATATGAAAATCATAGTATAATTTCATAAATCCGCTCCAAATATAGTCTATATTTTTTGTTAATATTTTATCAATTTCGACAAACACACATCCCTGTTATTATAACAAAAATAGAAATAAATGTAAAGAAACTATATTCTACTATTGTTTTATATAACACTTTTTATTATACCATGAAAATAGAGTTTTTCAACAAAAAAACACAATATATTAAGTAAATTACTTCCATCTAAAATTAGTTCTTTTTACTTGTTCCATATTGTTTTTTTCCTTAAGAATATTATTTTTTAACTTTTTTATATTAAATATTGTGAAATAATTATTTTTAAAATTAATATCATATATGATTCAGCAAAATTAATTTTATTAATTTAGGTCTAGTAATCAGTTTTCTTTAATTAAATAACCGATTATACTAAATTATTTAATTTTAATAATTTTACTTATTTACGCAAAATAAAAACCGCTAATAATATATTGATTATGATACATATTATTAACGGTTGTATTAAATTATTTACTTAAAACTTTCTTCAGGAATTGACCAGTATAGGACTTTTTACATTTTACTACTTTTTCAGGTGTTCCTTTTGCTATAACCAAACCACCTTTGTCGCCACCTTCTGGTCCTAAATCTATAATATAATCTGCAGTTTTGATAACATCCAGGTTATGCTCAATTACAAGAACTGAATTTCCTCCATCAACTAAACGTTGTAATATTGTAATCAATTTATTAACATCTTCAAAATGGAGACCAGTTGTTGGTTCATCAAGTATATACATGGTTTTACCTGTGCTTCTTTTACTTAATTCAGTAGCCAGTTTAACCCTTTGAGCTTCTCCTCCTGACAATGTTGTTGATGGTTGTCCTAATCTAATATATGATAATCCAACATCATAAAGTGTTTGAAGCTTTTTCTTGATCCTAGGTATATTTTCAAAGAAGGTAAGAGCTTCTTCAACTGTCATATTCAAGACTTCTGATATGTTTTTACCTTTATATTTAACTTCTAATGTTTCCCTGTTATATCTTTTACCATGACACACTTCACATGGTACATAAACGTCTGGTAAAAAATGCATCTCTATCTTGATTATACCATCACCTTTACAGGCTTCACAACGACCACCTTTTACATTGAAACTGAATCTTCCTTTTTGATATCCTCTCATTTTAGCTTCAGCTGTACTTGCAAATATATCTCTAATATGGTCAAAAACTCCTGTATAAGTAGCAGGGTTAGACCTAGGCGTTCTACCAATAGGTGATTGATCTATAGCTATTACCTTATCTAGATGTTCTAATCCTAACATATTCTTATGTTTACCAGGTTTCATCTTTGCTCTGTTCAAGTCTCTAGCCAATCTTTTATATAGTATTTCATTTACGAAAGAACTTTTACCAGAGCCTGAAACTCCTGTAACACAAGTAAAAATCCCAAGAGGAATATCTATATTGATATTCTTTAAGTTATTCTGGGAAGCACCTTTTATATTAATCCATTTTCCGTTGGTAGCTCTTCTGACTTGTGGAACTTCCACTTTTTTTCTTCCACTTAGATATGCACCAGTTATTGAGTCCTCAATTTTCATGATTTCTTCTGCTGTACCTTCAGCAACAATTTCACCACCATGCTCTCCTGCTCTTGGACCAATATCTACTATATAATCTGCTTCAAACATGGTTTCTTCGTCATGTTCCACTACAATCAATGTATTTCCTAATTTTTTTAGTCTTTTCAATGTATGCAGTAATTTTTCATTATCCCTCTGATGTAATCCTATGCTGGGCTCATCCAAAATATATACCACACCTACTAATCCTGATCCTATCTGTGTAGCTAATCTGATTCTCTGAGCTTCCCCACCTGATAATGTACCAGCTGAACGAGATAATGATAGATAATCAAGACCTACATTCACTAGGAATCCTATTCTAGCATTAACTTCTTTTAGGATTTGTTCCCCAATTATAAGCTGCCTGTCAGTTAATTGAATATTGTCAAAGAAATCTTTGATATCTCTTATTGACATCTCTGTGACCTGTGATATATTTTTACCTCCAAGTGTAACTGCTAGAGCTATAGGATTCAATCTTGCACCATTACAAGCATTACATGGGGTATTGGTCATAAAAGACTCATATTCTTGCTTCATATAATCAGATGTAGTCTCCTTGTATCTTCGATGGAGACTTTGAACCAATCCTTCAAATACAGTTTCATATTGTCCCATACCTTTATCTGATTTGTACTTGACTATGAATTTCTCGCCTTTGGTACCATACATGATAATATCTTTTACTTCATCAGAATATTTTTCATATGGTGTAGTAATCTTAAACTTATATTTTTTACCTAATGCTTCAAACATTCTTCTTACATAACTTTCTTCATTAGAAGCCGAAGCCCAACCAGGGGCAACAATAGCTCCATCTACTATACTTAGCTTTTGGTTAGGAATTATTAATTCAGGGTCAAACTTCATTTTGAAACCTAAACCATGACATTCTGGACAAGCACCAAAAGGATTGTTGAATGAAAATAGTCTTGGTTCAATTTCATCTATACTTATATTACAGTCAGGACATGAAAAGTTTTGGCTGAATGACATTGGTTGTCCATCAATTACATCTATAACTAATAATCCACCAGTCAATTTCATAACTGTTTCAATAGAGTCAGTCAATCTTTTTTCTATCCCTTCTCTTACTATCAATCTGTCTATTACTATTTCTATAGTATGCTTTTTATTTTTTTCTAATAATATTTCTTCTGTTAATTCATACATGTTACCATCTATCTTAGCTCTTACATATCCACTCTTCTTAGCCTGATCCAAAAGTTTGATATGTTGACCTTTTCTACCTCTGACTACTGGAGCCATTATCATTATCTTAGTTCTTTCTGGTAATTTCATTATTACATCTACCATTTGGTCAACTGTCTGTCTATTGATAACTTTTCCACACTTTGGACAATGAGGTATTCCTACTCTTGCATAAAGTAATCTTAAGTAATCATATATTTCTGTAACTGTTCCTACTGTAGATCTTGGATTTCTGCTTGTAGTCTTTTGATCTATTGATATAGCTGGTGATAGACCTTCTATATTATCAACATCCGGTTTTTCCATTTGACCCAAAAACTGTCTTGCATAGGCAGATAATGATTCTACATATCTTCTTTGCCCCTCAGCATATATTGTATCAAATGCTAAAGAAGATTTCCCTGAACCACTAAGTCCAGTAAATACAACGAATTTATCTCTTGGAATAGTTAAGTCTACGTTCTTTAGATTATGTTCTCTTGCACCTTTTATGGTGATTACATCTTTTCCCATACGCCACCTCTTATAATTTATGATGATACAGTTTTTTATTGTAATATATAGTGATTGAATTAAATATAAGCAAAGTTTAATTCAGTGTATTTAATTGTTTTTTTAATTCGTATAATTCATCTCTTAGCTGTGCAGCTCTTTCAAATTGCAGATCCATAGCAGCCTGTTTCATATCTTTCGAACATTTTAGGATTTTAACTTCTAATTCTTCTTTACTCATGGATTCAGGATCTTTTGTTAATTCATAAGTTGCTTCAGATTCTGCAACCTGAGTTATACGAATAATATCTCTTACTGGTTTATTAATGGTCTCAGGTATTATATTATGTTCTTTATTGTACTGTTTTTGAATACTTCTTCTTCTATTAGTTTCACTAATAGCTCTATTCATACTATCAGTAATAATATCTGCATACATAATAACTTTACCTTCAACATTTCTTGCAGCACGTCCTACTGTCTGAATCAATGCAGTTTCAGAACGTAAAAAACCTTCTTTATCTGCATCAAGTATAGCTACTAAAGTAATTTCTGGTATATCTAATCCTTCTCTAAGCAGGTTAATACCAATAAGAACATCAAAAACATCCATTCTAAGATCACGTACTATCTCTATTCTTTCAAGGGTATCAATATCTGAATGTAAATACCTAACACGTATACCTGATTCTTTCATATAATCAGTTAAGTCCTCAGCCATTCTTTTTGTCAAAGTTGTAATCAATACCTTGTTTTTATTTTCAATCTCTCTATTAACATTGGATATTAAGTCATCTATTTGACCTCTTACTGGTTTAACTTCTATCTTAGGGTCTAACAAACCTGTAGGTCTAATTATCTGTTCTGCCATTAATTGCTTATGGTCATATTCATATGGTCCTGGTGTTGCTGAAACAAACAATACTTGATTTAACTTACTTTCAAATTCTTGAAAATTGAGAGGTCTATTATCTTTAGCTGAAGGTAATCTAAATCCATACTCTACCAAAGTTGATTTTCTGGACTGGTCACCTGCATACATACCTCTTACTTGAGGAACCGTCATATGAGATTCATCTATAATAAGTAAAAAGTCATCAGGAAAATAATCAAAAAGAGTGTGTGGAGGAGCCCCTGGTGGTAAACCAGTCAAATGCCTTGAGTAGTTTTCTATACCTGAACAGAATCCTGTTTCTCTGATCATTTCCACATCATAATTAGTTCTTTGTGCAATTCTTTGGGCTTCTAATAACTTGTCATTTTCTCTAAATGACTTAACCACTTCTGTTTTTTCTTTTTCTATAGAGTTTATAGCTCTTTCTATTTTGTCTGTTTCAATTACATAATGAGACGCAGGAAATATGGCTATATGTTCCATATAACCTAGTATTTCACCAGTAATCACGTTGATTTCTGTTATCCTATCTATTTCATCTCCAAATAATTCAATTCTCACTGCTCTGTCAGAAGAAGCGGCAGGAAATACTTCAATGACATCGCCTCTAACTCTAAAAGTACCTCTGACAAAGTTCATATCATTTCTCATATATTGAATATCCACTAGTTTCCTCAATATTTCATCTCTGTCTTTTGTCATACCAGGTCTTAAGGAAAGTACCATATTTTTGTAATCTATTGGACTACCAAGTCCATATATACATGATACACTGGCTACAATAATAACATCGTCTCTTTCTGCTAAGGATGCTGTAGCGGAGTGTCTTAGTTTATCTATTTCTTCATTGATTGATGAGTCTTTTTCTATAAAAGTATCTGTATGAGGGACATATGCTTCTGGCTGATAATAATCATAATAACTTACAAAGTATTCAACAGCATTATTTGGAAAAAACTCTTTGAATTCACTATACAGTTGGGCGGCTAATGTTTTATTATGCGCCATAATCAAAGTTGGCTTTTTTAATTCTTTTATAATATGCGCCATAGTAAATGTTTTCCCTGAACCTGTGACTCCTAGTAAAGTCTCGAATTTATTACCATCTTGAAATCCCTTAGCCAATTTTTTAATAGCTTGAGGTTGATCTCCTGTAGGATTAAACTCTGAATGAATTTCAAATTTTGACATATTATCACCTCTATCTCAGTATTTGCACATCAAATCAATTATCCTAGTATTTATAGATAATTAATTCAATCTTATTAAGCTAATATCATAAGTTAAATAAAAATAATTACCATCTTATACTAATTATCAAAAACATAATATATATGTATATAAACAATCATTATTTTAGTCTTAACCATTATATCATATTAGCAAAAAAAAGCAAACATATGTTTGTGCAAAATTTATCCAATATTTTATTAGCTCATTATATTATTAGATTGGACCAGTCAAAAAGCTTCAATTAAATTATAAAATATAGTTTTAGATGAGATTATAGTATTATTATAAATTATCTTTTCATATTTATTTACAACTTTTAAATATTATGTTATATTTTTATTATTAATGATATTCAATTCCCAATATATTGTATTTACTCATAAATACAATATATATATGAAAATGAAAGGATGAAATCAAATGAAAAAACGTATTATTACATTAACAATGGCATTTTTACTCTTATTAAATTTATCGAATGTATCATCTCAAGCACAACTAACTGACCCTGAGTTTTATGTATTGACTTTATCAGGCAAGTATATTGTATTACCATATGATCCAACTTTTACAATTGAGTATGTAAAATATATGATTCAATGTAGAGAAGGGATCTCTAAAGATTACCAAAAACTTTATTATGCAGGAAAATATTTAGAAGATGGGCGATGTTTATCTGACTATAATATCCAAAAATACTCTAAATTGAGTTTAGTTATAAGGTACTATAGTCGTTTATGACATATTAAACAGTTTAAGTAACGAACTTAAATCAATAAAATTGAGTTACCTTGTTAAATTTTCTAAAGACCTCAATCCATTAGATTTTAAACTAATAGATGAAGGTCTTTTTATATCTTAAACTGGAGATATATTAAATCATTGTTAAGGGCAAACAAAATGAAGTTATATTCCATACTTATATGATACATGTATTGACTAGTTCCTTCAAGTTCATAACATTCTATCTATACTTTTGGTTTATTAAGTATACGCCATGATTTAATTTATACCAATACATTTTTCATTTTTATCCAAATAATTAACTGACTACTTGATAAAATATAAATAAAAAAGTTATTGACCCGTTCCAAAGTTGAAAACGACAATAACTCTTGCATATGAAGATATTTTTTTCTGCCTGAACTAATATTTAACATGATATTCTTTTAAATCTATTTTATTTTTATAAGTAATATAGTCCTCATCACAAGAAAACCAAAGTGCTGGTTCACCAGATATTTCCCCAATAATATTTCCATGCAAATCAGCAGAATAGATATTACTATTATCCAAACGATTAATAAACAAAATCTTTGTATCTGTTAATAAAAAATATGTTGTAACTATATCTGACATTTTTACATGTGTTTCTGTAACCGTATCGTATTTTGATAATATTAGTTTATCACCTATATAATAAATAAATCTTCCGTCATAAGCTATATTTTTATTAGTAGGGATATCTATACTACTTATCTTTTCCGTTTTTCTATTTACTCGTTTCACGGTATTACTCATTACAAAATACAAATATTCTCTATCAAGAAAAAATGCTGACACCCCTTTTAAGAATTGCCACTGTTTATTTTGCGAATCACCTAATCCAATAAAACTATCATTACGTATAAAAAAATTATTCTTCTCAAAAATTATTTTCTCATTAAATGTTTTAGTATCAAGTTCTACAACTGTTATTTTACTAGTTACACCACCAAGATGTGGATTCTTAGATTTATCAATATTGTATTTTATATAATAAACAAAAGAGTCTTTTCCAAAAATCATCATTTCTTCTTTAATAAGTTCCTTTATAGGATTTCTGACCAGGTCATTTTTCTCACCTGTTGCTTTATCTTCAAACACAAGTCTTATATTTTCCAAATCTGATTCATCTACATAGTACCGATATTTTTCACTTTCATAAGATCTTCTTGTATTTGTATTAAATACACACGATTCATTAATGTTTGTCTTTGAGCAACCACTTAAGTTCAATATTAAAATACAAGATATTAGTATTACTGTTACTTGTTTTATTTTTTTTATATGTATTTTGTTCCAAATATTTTTGTTATTTTTGTTTATTACTTTTAACATAATAATACACAAACAAATTGCACTAACTAAAAAAATTAATAATGTCGTATTACTTATTTCTTTAAAAATAGCAACTTTTTCTTGTGTAAAAAAATCTATTTGATACTCATACCCTTTAAAAAAACGTACTCCTAACATAAAAGAAAGTGGTAAAGGAAAAGAATATATTAGTCCCAAATCAAAACCAAAATAGGGGATTAATATAAAAGCAGCACATATAAATACTGCTAATGAATATTTTTTTACAATCACAGATACAAACATAATAAGTATTGCAAAAAAGAGAAAACCAAATAACTTTAATCCGCTTACAGCAAAAAAAGTTTGTATAAGGGATATACTTTTTGTCCCTGTACCAAAATACGAAAGGCTTTGAAGAGGATAATTACCATTCACAAGACTATACTTCTGATTAACAAAAACAAATTTCAGTATAAAGGTTGTAATACATAAAAAAGCAACAATACAAAAAACAAATATTGTTTTATGCACCGAATAATTTTTTTTGCCCTTTATTGATGTCAATACTAAAGTATCCATTTTGTTGTCATACTCATAACAAAATACAGGAGTAACTAAAATTAAAATTAAAATGGTTAAAAATAAGTCTAGATTATCATCTGTAAGTAATGCATTCCAACCATTTGTATATAAAAAAAATCTATTATTTTGATTTTCTCTAACATAGATATATTGATTATAAATTTCATCAAATCCCTTTTCATTCTCTAAAATGGTTTCAAAGTTTACACATTGTTCATTAAAAACATTTTCAGTGATACTTCCATCATAATAGTCATTATATAATTTATCTGATGATATATTAGCGTTCATTATTTTTTTAGCTTCATTTTCTATGAAATCAATTTTTTTAGGAGTGCATTTACCATCAATCTTATCCATATAGTAAGTATATTCATTCTTAAATAATTCCATTTCTGTATTATAAGGCTTATCAGCAATAACTAAATAAGCTATGTTAATCAAAAAGAATAACCCAATAAAAAATAAGCCCTTTTGATATATCAACATTTTTTTTGCTTCATAAAAAATTATTCTCATGATATCCCCCCTTTTTTAATGTTAACAACATTTTTTTTTGAAACTTTGTATATTAAAATAATACTTATAATAAGGAGACACCCAGCAAATACTATTGCAACAATATAACTTAACATAGGTACACCAAAGATATTTACAAATTCTATTTTCCCAAATAACTCTCTATTAATAAGAAGTATAAAGGGATTTATTACTTTATTAATTATATAACCTGATCCTCTATATTTTTCACATAAAAAAATAATAACAAGAATTATACTCAAATTTATAATAAAAGGTACTAACGCATTATTAAAAAACTCTGAAATAAATAGAAACATCATACCTATTACAAGCATCCCAATCATTTTAAATATCCCTGATATTACTATGTATTGTCCTATAGTTATATTGATAGAAGAAGCTAAAAAATTTTGTATTGTGTAGATAGGTAAGTTTATTGTAACAAAAGAGTTAAAAGCGATGGAAAAACAAATAAAATCTAGTATTAAAAACCATAAAGTTATACCTACTATAAAAGTAGAAGTAGCTATAATTTTAGCAGTTGTAGTTCTTTTTCCACCATAAATACTAGTTGATAGCAAAATATTCATTTGGGATTCTTTCTCATTTACAAAAACATTTACTATACCATATAAACACAAAAATAAAATTAGTAATATTGAAAAATCATAGTGTAAATAGCTTTGATACATTTCTAAGTATGCAAAATTTGAAATTACTCTTTTTGCGAATAAATTAGCAGTAATAACATTTTTTTTATATTCGTATTCATTACCCAGTTTCTTGAAAAACTTCATATTATTTCTTGCATTATTAACAATATTATTAGCCCTACTTTTGTACATATATGCATATTCCATTGGTTGTACATAAAGCCATTTCAATAAATAATAATCGCTATATACATTTCCTGTATAAGTATTTGGATTATCTATTCTCGTACTCGCAGTTATATCAGCTATTTCATTTTCTAATGGTCTATAAATTTTTAATAATTTATCAATCTTATCTTCTGTTATAACACCACTAAATTCATTATAAAGTTCCCAATATATATTCTCCCATTTTGTAGATGTCTCAGTGCTTTTATCCGCTAGTAGAGAATTCTGCTGATAAACATTATTAATTTTAAAAATATCAATAATACTAAAAATTATAATCGTAATTAAAATGGATCTTCTGAAAAAAAGTTTTCTATATTCATAATGGATTAGTTTTAACATACATTATCCTCCCCACAATAATATAGAAATACGTCCTCTAAATTTGGTTTTACATTTTTAGCTTTTACATCTGGCTTTTCATTAGAAATTATTCGTAATAAAATATCGTTGTTATCTCTTAATATATTACTTATTTTATATTTTTCATATCTGTCATCAATTTTACTATTTGTTGTTGTAACCGTCCATACTTTACCTTCAATCTCATCAATAAGAACAGTAGGAGTATCCTGTTTTATAAGATGCCCCTCTTTTAAAATTATTACCTGATTAGCTATAAATTCTACATCAGATACTATATGAGTAGCAAGCAATACAATACGATTCTCCGAAAACTTTGAAATCAGATTCCTAAATCTAATTCTTTCTCTAGGATCAAGCCCTGCTGTAGGTTCATCTAAAATTAAAATTTTAGGATCTCCCAACATTGCTTGTACGATTCCTACTCGTTGTCGCATACCGCCTGATAAAGCTCCTATTTTCTTATAATATACATCTCTTAAATTGACAATCTCTAATAGTTCTTTAGCTCTCTTGATACCTTCATTTTTGGGAATATTTTTTATTGCACACATATATTTAAGAAAATCCAATACCTCAAAATTTTTATAAAACATAGGATACTGCGGAAGATATCCTATATACGACAAGAATTCAGAACCAAGTTTTTTAATATTTATTTCATCAATAAAAATATTACCTGTATCACTTTTTAAAATACCTACAAATATGTTTAAAAGTGTAGTTTTACCTGCTCCATTTGCTCCTAGAATTCCATAAATACCTTGATTTAATTCTGCACTAAAATTATCTAATACATACTTTTTTTTATATTTTTTTGAGATATTATCAAACATTATTTTCATCATGAAGCCTCCTAAAAATTAAATGCACTAATTTTTGTTTCGATACTATCTCGTTGAGAATTTCCAAGCATAACAATGCAAATCTTTGAATCATCTATAATACGAATTAGGGGTTCTCTGTTAAAATATATAGAATTCTCATCTTCTATAATCTCTTCTTTTATTAGTTTACCACTCTCCATATTATAAATTCTTACAACTAATCTCTTATTACTCGTATCAATAATAGACGTTGCAAAATATCTACCTAATTCAGAACAATGAATACTACTACTTTCCTTTTGTGAAGAAAGTTTATATATTCTTTCTTTTTCAGTTGATAAATTCATTGTCATTAGTCTACCTGTCGGAGTTCTTGAATCTTCCATCAAGACTATAAATGAATCATATATTACTGAACTGGATGTATTATATTCTGGTTTTCTTTTGTTAATAAGTCCTGTACCATCTATATTTAGTACTCCATAGGTGGTAAAAGAAACTTTACCCTCTATAGGAGGAATGTCAAAACTCTCTGCAGTAAATGCAATTTTACTCCCATTATCAGCAAATGAAATTCTTCTCATACCTACAATACCTAATCGTTCAGCATTATTTTCAGCAGTAAAATCGATTAATGTAGTTTTATTTTTTTCATTTATATCATATAGAAATAAACCTTTATTTGTTGAATAAGCTAATTTTTTACCATCATTTGATATTGCAATATTTTCAGTGGAAATCCATCTATTATCACCAGTTACCTCACTAATATTAATCACTTTTGTTTGTTTTAAATTCTCATCATAGAATATACATCTATGATTAGTATTATCTGTCAAAAAATCTCCATTTCCATTGTTACCATCATCTTTCAGAATTCCAATGGCAACGTATCCATTATCAATTTTTTTTAGATTCTCACATAAAAAGCTATTTTGGGTTTCAGAAATAATACTTCTATTTTGTAAATTATATGAATATATTTTATCTGATGAAACTAAAATATTTCCGTTATTTCCATAACTTATATTCTTAATCTTTCCTTCTATCTTTGATATATCAATTATTCCTGTTAAATCAAAGCTACTTGGAGTATAATCTTTATTATCCTTTGATTCATTATCAGGCGATACTATATCCTTATATAATAAAATTGATGAAGTCTTTTCCAAATAAACATTTTCATTATAATAATCTTTAGAGTTTGTTGGCACTGAAATAGCATAAAATGTATTTAAATCATTTAACTGGTTAATATCAATTTCTGCATCAATAACACATACCTTTCCTTTTTCTATAGTTGTATTAAATGACATTAATTCATCATTAGCTATTGGATGATGATTAATATAAAATGTAGTTTTGTATTTTGCTCCAGGTACACCACAAATCTTGTATGTTACATGCATTTTTTCGTTTTCTTCAACTTTCAAATTACTCATCACTTGATTACCATTGTAATAAATTTTAGTTAATATATCTGATTTAAGGTCTTCTTCGGTAATCACCTTATACATTGAACTTAACTCATTCTTAATAAACTCATTAGTTATTGGATATGTCGATATCTGTGTATCTGAAAGATAGCTTCTTTGAGAATAGAGAGAACTATCTAATTCATTTGTATCCTTATTAAATTTCATAGGTATTTCAACAGGCAAAATAGAATGATACAATCCATAACTAGATGTATCCTTCATATTTGGTATAAACTCTGGAAAATAAATACTTGTAACTGTTAAATTAACAGTATCACCTTTTTTTCCCGTGATAGGTGTAAAAATAAAATTATAGTTGACAGGCTCATTATCTTTAGTTAATTTTAGATTATGCATATACTCATAAGGTCCATTAGTGTCATTAATTTTATAAGGTTGAGGTACTCCATCTATAAAAAGTAAAAATCCTACATTTTTTGCTTCGCCTTCAGCTGTTACTTCATATTCAAGGTTAATTTCACCACCATCATATTCTAATGGTAGTAGTTCACCCTCCTTATCTAATCTAGGATGTGGAACTCTATGACCTATAGACCCTAGAACCACAGTATCCTTTTCATTTTCAAATGGATTATCTGTTTCAGATACTTTAGAAGAGCTATTGGAGTTATCAACTTCGGCAATTTGTTTATTACTATTATTCTTATTACATCCTGTTAAGAGTATTATTATTAATACTGAAATTATTAATGTATATATCTTGTTCATCTTTATCACTTCTTTCATATTTAGATTACAAAATCTTTATATATCAATTTAATAAATGATTAATAATTATGCTTTTACTATATATAAATGTTTATAACATTTTTAATATTTAATTATAATTAATATACTAAAAAACCCTATAATAATATTTGACTCATAGTAATAAAATAATACAAAAGGAGTAGGTAATGTTAACTCCCTTTGTATTTTCAACATCACATTTTACTATAACTGTAAAAATTTATATGTTATATTAATATATATAAATTTTAAATTTTAGTATATGTATATACCGCCTTTGCACCATATTTAGATCCATTGCGCACTTCATGTGTTGCATATATTGAATACATACCTTCTGATAAAGGATACCATTGCCAATAATGTTCAATTTCTCCTCTATCACTTAAAGTTGAATTTTCACTGATGTCATTACCATTTATATCTTTAATTACTGATTTTATTCCTAATTGAGCATTGTCATTATTATAGGTAACAGTAGTTTCGTGATAACCCATTGCACCAATACCAGCTGATTCAAGATATCCTTTTAGTGTACCATATCCTGGAGCTTTTACTGAACTACTGTCTGTCTCATTTGCATATGCACATACACTCATAGTTAATACAATTACTAATGATAGTAAAATTGATATAGATTTTTTTGTTTTTTTCATACTTGTATCCTCCTAAGATTATATTTATTCTATTATGTTTAAGTCCATAAATAACATGTAAATTCTATGTTGGCATAAAAGACATCTAATGTTACATTAATTTAAATTCTAATCTTGAAATTAATCACACCCTTATATTCTTTGAACGTTCATTCTGATATTCATATATATATTTATTAGAAAGTCGTCACTCTCTAAAATATCAGCTACTTTATTACATGTTTAATCAATATCTTATATTTACTTGTTCCACTTAATTATTTGTAGTTTTATCTTAATTGATATAATAATTTGATATAATTTGTATTTTTTAAAATTATATCACACTACAAAAGAATTGTTTGTCGAATTTTGAATACTGTATTTATTTTCAAATTAATAATTACTTTAAATTAATAACAGCTACATATTAAATTGAAAACTGACCACTTGAAAAAATACAAAACTGTTCCTTTCAAAACATACAGTATTATACTATATTGTTATTATACATAATTCATTGCAATGTTATGAATAACTCAATAGAATCGGGAACAAATACTAAACTACTTAAATACTACTTAGAACAGGTTAGTATAAAAAGCTAGTTGTATTTAGTGATGTCAAATAAAAATTAATTGGAGGATATATGATATGAATGAAAGATATGAATTAAATAAAAATCTTGCTCAAATGCTAAAAGGTGGAGTTATAATGGATGTAACTACTCCAGAACAGGCAGTTATAGCTGAAAAAGCAGGAGCCTGTGCCGTTATGGCTTTAGAAAGAGTACCAGCAGATATACGACGTGATGGTGGTATAGCTAGAATGTCTGACCCAAAAATGATTAAAGGTATACAAAAAGCAGTATCCATACCTGTTATGGCTAAAGTAAGAATAGGTCATTTTGTTGAGGCTCAAATCCTTGAAGCATTAGAAATAGATTATATTGATGAAAGTGAAGTTCTAACACCAGCAGATAATCTCTATCATATAGATAAACAAAAATTCAAAGTACCTTTTGTTTGTGGTGCAAGAAACCTTGGTGAAGCCTTAAGACGAATTGGTGAAGGAGCCTCAATGATAAGAACCAAAGGAGAAGCGGGCACAGGAGATGTAATAGAAGCAGTAAAACATATGCGTACAATGATGTCCGAAATAAGTAAAATAGCTTCAATGAATCCTGAAGAACTAATGAATGCAGCCAAAGAAATGGGTGCTCCTTATGACTTAATAAAATACATCCATGAAAATAGTCACCTTCCAGTAGTCAACTTTGCAGCAGGAGGTATCGCAACACCTGCCGATGCCGCACTAATGATGCAATTAGGATGTGACGGCGTATTCGTCGGCTCTGGAATATTCAAATCAGATAATCCTGAAAAAAGAGCAGATGCCATTGTCAAAGCAGTAACTTACTATAATGACCCAGTTATGCTGGCCAAACTATCAGAAGACTTAGGAAAACCAATGAGCGGAATTTCAGTTGAATCCCTTAACGAAAAAGAAAAGCTCGCAAGCAGAGGCTGGTAATATGAAAATTGGCGTATTAGCATTACAAGGTGCTTACATTGAACATATGAATAAATTAGAAAAATTAGATATTGAAACAAAAGAAATTAGATATAGCAGGGATTTGAATGACATTGACGGTATAATTATCCCCGGAGGCGAAAGTACCTCAATAGGAAAATTATTAATTGAATCTAATATCAAGGCTAAAATCTATGAAGTCATCAAGAACGGACTCCCCGTATGGGGAACCTGCGCTGGCATGATTATACTAGCAAAAAAAATACATGATTCCAATAAAACCTATATTCCCTTAATGGATATAGAAGTTGTTAAAAACGCTTACGGAAGACAACTATCCAGCTTTACTACAAACCAAAAAATAAAGGGACTTCAAAACGGTTTTTATCCCATGGTATTCATTAGAGCTCCCTATATAAAAACCACACAAAACAACGTTGAAACACTTTCCATAGTCGACGAAAAAATTGTAGCCGCCAAACAAAATAAAATACTAGTCACATCTTTCCACCCTGAACTAACAGACGACCTAAGAATGCACCAATACTTTATCAACATGATTAACAATGAATAATTTCCATCATTACTAATAAATACCATATAATTCCTCTTAGCCACCACCAAATATTTTTCACTTTCTCCATAGTGGCACAACATATAAAGAACCATATATAATGATAAGAACGCCTTTTACAGGTTGTTGCTACCTTCCAATCAGATAATAGCAACAAATGTAACATAAGTGATTATCATTATATATGGTTCTAACATACTACCGTTGTCATCTAACTATATCTTTCTTACATACTACCGTTATCACCTAAATATATCTTTCTTTACCTACTATCATTATCATACAATCCTTTAAATAACTATTTTTATCTCCCAAACCTATTTCTAATAATGTGAAACAACCCTATCTTCTGCACACTCTGATGCCTATAAATAATCCTAGGATTCTCCGGAATCAATCTCACCTTCAAATCAGTAATACCATCAGGATAAGCTTTAAACTCATAAGTATCTAAACTCCCATCAAGATGTATAACATCCACCCATAAAAAAGTAAAACCATTCTTTAATATCGCCCTATACTGCCGTGTATTCAAAACATTTATTCCATTAATCTTAGCTATTATATCTCCAACCCTGATACCCATTTGATCTCCAGCACCACCCCTATTAACCCCCATGACTCTTACACCTTTTTTAGGCACTGTATAAATAGGCTCTCTTTTACTTTCAATATATTGCTCATACAGAATCATACCTTCATGAATGCCAGCCATTAGAATTGTACCTAATATCTGTAGAAAAATATTACCTACTGAGTAAATAGATAAAATAATCAATAACACACTATAAACCATCAATCGTAACGCTGTTTTTCTACTTCTTTTTTTTGGTTCCTCACAATATGTTATACTACTATATCCTAAAGCTCCCACAAAAGGCATTAATCCATAAAAATATGTACTAATATTACTAGGTATATCTTTTAACAACGGCCACCATTCTGGCATCTGAACAATTTCTGAGTTAGACACTCCTCCACTTGATAATACAAGCATTGCAATAGGTAACGGCCAATACTTTTGCATTAAATGTCCTACAACAATTTTTCCATCTTTTTTTGCCACAATGGGTATAGGGTCATCTGCTCCTACAAAATATATTAATATAGCTTCCATTAGATGTAATATACCTACCAATGCCAACAATCCACTGATATTAATATTAATATCAGGTAAATTAACTCCAAATACGGTTTGACCTCTAAACACTAATGATAAGACGCCCATGACAGAAGCCGCATATGAAAAACACAAATATCTAATATTTATAAGGGATAACATAAGAGCTAGGGGAAGTAAAAATATTAAATAATACGTTAAATTAATTGGAAGCCCAATAATAGCTATTATCAGACTGCCAATTATACCAATGATTATCCCTTGCAGAATGGACTCTACAAGGGCACTTATAACTGTCTTTGAATTATCAAAGTTATATATATTAACACTTTTATATTTTTTAATTAAAAGATATAGAATCCATATTACAAATATAAATGAAAAATTGAACAGTGCTCTTGAAATAGACAATAGTGTAATATGGATTATTTCTAACAATGGATTCATATATGCTCCCCTATTTTAACATTATCAACCATTTTACCAGTTTCTTATATTATTTTATTTACTTACTATTAGCCATATCTTCTTTAGCAATTTTATCTTTCATTACTTCAACAGCTTTTGCGAATTGTGTATCTTCTTCTCTTTTAATAACCAATTCTTTCTTTAGTTCTTCTGGCAATTCAATCTTTACATCAGGTTCAATTCCTTTTCCATGTATATAGTTGCCACTAGGAGTATAATACTTTGAAATAGTAACTTTTACTGCTGAACCATCTTCTAATGGGAATATTCTCTGAACCAATCCTTTACCAAAAGTTGTTGTTCCTACCACTGTACCAATACCACTATCTTTTATGGCACCTGTCAAAATCTCAGATGCACTAGCACTATTTTCATTTGCCAATACAACTAAAGGTTTGGTGAATTTATGTTCTTCATCAGATGATGCTTGTTCTCTATAACCATTTTTATCTTCTGTATAAACAATCAATCCTTCTGGCAATAGTTCGTCAGCCATATCAATAACTATATTCAAAAGTCCTCCTGGATTATTTCTAACATCAATAATCAATCCTTTTTGTTCTTGTGCTTCTAGATCATAAAGTGCTTCTTTAAATTGATCATAAGTTACTTCTTCAAATCCAGTAATACGAATATACCCTATTTTGTCATCTAACATTTCATGAGATACAGTAGGCATTGTGATTACATCTCTTTTTATTTCTAAATCCATATTTGAGTTATCAGATTCTCTATAAATACTTAGAGTTACCTTAGTACCTTTTTTACCTCTAATCATGTTGGCGACTACATCTTCCATAGTAAGACCTTTTATATTCTTATCATCAACTTTTCTTACTATATCTCCAGGAAGCAATCCAGCTTTTTCAGCAGGAGAACCTATGAATGGTGATACGATCATCAATTCTTTTGTCTCCTCATTATAGGTAACAACAGCACCGATACCTTCATAACTCCCAGATGTACTTTCCATGAAGGATTCATATTCTTTTTTTGTATAATATTCAGTATATGGATCTTCCAAACCATCCAACAATCCACTATATAATCCATCATAAGCACTATCATATAGCTCTTCTTCTTTATAATTTTCTAGATAGTATCTGTCTTCTACAAGCTTAAGTATATCCTTGATTTTTTCTTCTGGGGTATTATATCCTTCCTTTACAACCTGAACACCTTTATTATCCTCCACTTGGTGCATCAAACTAGATGTTCCGAAATATATAACATTTATTACAAGAATAATAGCCATCCCAACAACTAATCCATAAATAAATTTTTTTCTTTCAACCATTTAACATTCTCCTTACTATACTAATAATATTGTATTGTATTTAAGTTAGTATTATTCCATTATAGCAAAAAAACTGCATTAGCAGTTTTTTGCAATTAAATGTTTTTTTATTAATTAAGCATATTCAATGGATTAATCCATTCACCATTTTTTCTAATACCAAAATGTAAATGAGGACCTGTTGACCATCCAGTATTACCTGATTTTGCAATAGTTTGTCCAATTTTTACTTTTTGTCCTTTTTTAACTAGTAGTTTAGAGTTATGTGCATAAATAGTTACGTATCCACTTCCATGATCTATTAAAACATAATTACCCCATACACTACTATAACCAGCAAATGTTACTGTTCCATTACTAACTGCTTTTACTGATGTACCCGATGGTATACCAATATCAATACCTGTGTGATATGAAGGATTTTTTGTAATAGGATGAGGTCTTGGTCCAAAAGGACATGTTATACGATGTGATTTAGTAGGCCAAGCCATCTTACCACCTGCATAAACTAATTTACTCTTAATATTATCAATAGCTTTTGCTATTTCATCCATTTCTTTCTTCTTAGCATCTATTTCTGCTTGATTAATTCTTTTATCTTTTTCTAAAGCAGCCATTTCTTTTTCTTTAGTAGCTTGAACGTCTTCTAATGCTGATTTTTGAAGATCACATTCTGCTTTCAATCCTACAATCTTTTCCTTATCTTCTTCCAATTTAACTTCTGTTGCAGCTATGTCATCTCTTATAGCTTCTAATTCTTTTATCATATTTGTATCGTATTCTAACAATGCATTTATGTACTCTACTCTATTAAGCAAATCGCTCAAATTCTTTGATTCTAATACTATATCAATATACGCAGAATCTCCTTGTTCATACATTACTTTCATACGTTCACTAGTTTGCTTAAAATATTTTTCTTCTTTTTCCTTAGCTTTTGCTAAGTCTTGTTTAGTAACTTCAATCTCTTTTTCCTTATCACTTAATTGTTGCTCTAGATCTTTGATTTTAATATCAAATTCGTCAATTTGCCTATCTAACTGTACAATTCGTCCTACCAACTCTTTAATATCTGCGTCTAATTCTTTGATTTGTTGTTCATTTACCTTTATTGAACTTTGGCTATTTTTCTGTTGCTGCTCCAAATCATCTAACTGCTGCTTATAAGAAGAAGCAAATATTGTAGTTGGAACCATAAACAAAAGTAATATAACCAAACAATTCTTAATTACTCTTTTCATATAGCCCTCCTTATTATTGATTAATATATTCTTTAAATATTATACTCTCAAGTGCTTTCTTATAGTAATTCTACTTCCTACGATACCTATACCTATTCCAATAATCAACGATAATGGTATTAGAATCCTATATATCTGTCCTACGTTCAAAAATGATAAAAATTGATTTATTACTATAAATTTATCATTTATTTTATTTATTACATAGTCATATGAAAAGTATATAACTGTTAATGGTACTATTGCACCTATTGCTCCTATAAGCATACCTTCTATGATAAATGGGAATTTTATAAAAAAGTCTTTTGCTCCCAAATATTTCATAATGCCGATTTCGTTCTTTCTAACCGATATTGCTATTCTAACTGTATTAGAAATCAGGAAGACAGATATAAAGATAAGTATTACAATAAGTACTATACTCATATAATTTATAAAATTATTGAATCCTTTTATTATCTCTGTAAGATTTTTTTCCTGGTTTATTTCTCTAACACCTTCTAGAGTTTGTATGTACTTTATTAATGATTCCTGATTATTAATATCTTTAATTAATACCTGAAAACTATCTGAGTTCTTTAATGGATTATTTTCCCCATCAAATCCAACCAGTAGGTCTTCATTATTTTCGTACATAGTTTTTTTAAAATCTTCCCAAGCTTGTTCTGGTGATATGTATTCAACTGATTTTACTTCTTCTCTTTGGCTTATCATTGTTTCAATAGCTTCTCTATCTGTTTCTGTTATATTTTCTTTCAGAAAAACTGCTATTCCCAAGTTGCTTTCCGCTTCTTTTAACGTATATTCAATATTGGCAGCAGTTATATAAAAAATACCTACAATGAACAAACAAGCCGCTATTGTACCAATAGAAGCAATGGACATTAATCTATTTTTAAATAGATTGATTACTCCTTGTTTAAAACAATAATCAACTGTTCTAAGCTTCATCCCCGTAGTCTCCCCTTTGCACATCTCTTACAATACAGCCATTATTAAGGGTAACAACTCGTTTTTTCATTGCATTAACCATCTCTTTATCGTGAGTTACAACAACTACTGTGGTACCCCTCATATTAATCTCTGTTAGTAATTTCATTATTTCCCATGAATTATTAGGATCAAGATTTCCTGTAGGTTCATCTGCTACTAGAATAGGGGGATTATTAACAATTGCTCTAGCTAATGCTGTTCTTTGTTTTTCTCCACCTGAAATCTCTGTTGGGTACATTTTTGCCTTCTTGGAAAGCCCCACCATTGATAATACCATAGGCACACTTCTTCTTATCTTTTTATTTGATGCCTCTGTTACCTTAAGTGCAAAAGCAACATTATCATATACAGTCATTTTATCTAGTAATCTAAAATCTTGGAATACAACTCCAATATTTCTTCTTAATGTTGAAACATAACGTCTTTTTAATCTTGTAATATCCTTGTCATCAACAAATATTTTTCCTTCAGTAGAATCTAGTTCCTTCATTAATAATTTAATTAATGTAGTTTTTCCAGAACCACTATTCCCAACTATAAAAACGAATTCTCCTTTTTCTATTCCCAATGATACATTATTCAAAGCACATACTCCATTAGAATATATCTTTGTAATGTTTTCAAGACGTATCAACTAATATCCTCCTAACTACAAAAAACAAATTATTATTTTACTCCGACTCAATATGTAAATAAACTATACTAGAAAAGATAAAAAACTTAGGCAATTGTAGATAACTACAATTGCTTTATTGTCTTTTACACACGTATACATTTATGTTTAATACTCTGATTCACTTATAAATTTCATATACTTAACAACCATCAATGCTATTTTGAATGTAATGGCGTCTTCAAAAATACGCAAGTCAAGACCTGTATTCTTTTGTAGTTTATCTAATCTATACACAAGAGTATTCCTATGGATATATAACTGTCTTGATGTTTCTGATACATTCAAACTATTTTCAAAGAATTTATTTATTGTAGTAATAGTTTCCTTATCAAAATCATCAGGTGATTTTCCATGGAATATTTCTTTTATGAACATTTGGCAAAGAGGTAATGGTAATTGATATATGATTCTTCCAATTCCTAGGTTATTGTAACCTATGATATACTTGTCCACATAGAATATTTTACCCACTTCTAAAGCCATCTTAGCTTCTTTATAAGAACGTGAAACATCTTTAATATCATTTACTACTGTACCCATAGCTACATATACACTACTCATAGCTTCTGTATTAAGAGTATCCAAAATCATTTTTGCTATTTTATTGATATCTTCATTAGTATCGTTCTCATCTAATTCTTTCACGATAATAATATTTTTCTCATCAACTGCAGTAATAAAATCTTTAGTTTTTAATGGGAATATACTTCTTACGATCTCAAGTGCATTATTATCTTTCTCAAATTTAGTTTCTACTAAAAAAGTTACTCTTCTTACATCTGTTTCAATGTGAAGTTTCTTAGCCCGATTATATATATCAACTAGTAATAGGTTATCAAGTAATAAGTTCTTGATGAAATTGTCTTTGTCAAATCTTTCTTTATAGGCTACTAATAGATTCTGTATTTGGAAAGATGCTATCTTACCTATTTTATAGACATCATCAGTCTCACCTTTTGCAGAAACTACATATTCTACATTGTGGTCATCGTATACTTTAAAAAAGTGATACCCTAGAACTAATTGACTTTCTGCTTGTGACCTTACGAAATCTGGAACTGCAAAATTGTATTCTTCTAATCTACCTTCTTCAGTTGTTGCTAGTATCTTCCCATCTGGATCTATAACACTTATATCAATACGTGTTATTGTTTTGAGTCCTTCAATGGTGTTTTGAATAATTTGGTTTGATATCATTTATTTCTCTCCCTTATTATTTAGTATTGAAAAGCATATTATATAAGTGAATAAAATATTTGTTATTAGAATTATTTCCAATTTTAGGCTTTACTATTTCCCTTATTATATATTTTATAGCAAAATCTACAAAAATAAAAGAGGGAATACGTAATTTTGTGTATTTCCTCTTAATCATTTACAAAAAGTTCATAAATCTTATTAATTTTTAATAACGAATATACAATTTTTTATATTTTTTTCATTTTTAACGATATGTTATTAGTAATATTGTGGTAATGACAAGTAACAATTACTAAATAACCTTGTAATACTTTTTAATAATTAATGTTAGCTAATCTTTACCATACTCAAATATCATTAAAGGGAATGTAATATTCTACATTCCCTTTTGGTATATTAACATTATTCATGTTAAAAATCTAATTTAACATATTCTTAGTTAGCAAGAGTTTTTTCAGTTTCTTTATCAAAGATATGAATTCTATTTAAATCCATAGCTAATTCAACTTTATCTCCTGGTTTAGCTTTTGATCTTGGATCTACACGTGCTGTCATATCATAACCATCAACAACAACATATAAGAATGTTTCAGATCCTAACATTTCTGTAACATTTACATCAGCCATAACAATACTCTTTGGTGATGATTCTAAGAAAATTTGGCTATCATGTATATCTTGTGGACGAATACCCATAACTACTTCTTTTCCTATATATCCACCATCGATTAAAATTTTAGCTTTAACTTCAGGTAAAGTAATCTTATTTGATTCAAAAACTAAATCTACACCATTACCATTTTTAGCCACTTTTGCATCAACAAAGTTCATTTGTGGTGAACCGATGAATCCAGCTACAAATAAGTTTTGTGGTCTTTCATATAAGTTTGTTGGTGTATCAACTTGTTGTACAATACCATCTTTCATAACAACGATACGAGTACCTAATGTCATCGCCTCAACCTGGTCATGAGTAACATAGATAATTGTTGTTTGTAATCTTTGATGTAATTTAGAAATTTCAAGTCTCATTTGAACTCTAAGTTTAGCATCCAAGTTTGAAAGAGGTTCGTCCATTAAGAATACTTTTGGTTCACGAACAATAGCACGACCCATAGCAACACGTTGTCTTTGTCCACCTGATAATGCTTTTGGTTTACGATCTAATAAATGCTCTATATCTAATATTCTAGCAGCTTCTGTAACTCTTTTTTGGATTTCTGCCTTAGGAGTTTTTCTAAGCTTAAGACCAAATGCCATGTTATCATAAACAGTCATATGAGGATATAACGCATAGTTTTGGAATACCATCGCGATATCTCTGTCTTTTGGTTCAACATCGTTTACTAATTTATCACCAATGTATAATTCACCTTCAGTGATTTCTTCAAGTCCAGCAATCATACGAAGTGTAGTTGATTTACCACAACCTGATGGTCCTACAAAGATAATAAATTCTTTATCAGCTATTTCAAGATTAAAATCTTGTACAGCTGTAACTCCTTGAGCATATACTTTTTTAATATTCTTTAATGATAAGCTTGCCATAATAAATTAGCCCCCTTAGGATATTTTTGTAATTTTCCGGCTCTGTATGTATCTACGTATGATAATATACTATATTTCATGGGCTAATACCATAGGTTAATTAAACAAATTAGCTGTTTTCATTTTGTTTAATTTGTATATTGCTAATTCTAATTAATACTTATATCTATAATATCTATTTTATAAGTTACTAATCTATATATAATGACTAATTTCTTAATACCTAATAATGATATACTACTCAGTTTCTAGTATGTTTTACCTAAAAACAAGGAATAAATTATGTCACACTTGCAAAAATAAGATTAACAATTATTGTAACTTACCAGCACCGATTTAATAATTTTGCATTATATATAATTTATTTATTAGTAAACTTATCTATACAGATATTGTGATAAGTAAATATAGATAAAACTATCACTTTTTTTTATATATTTTTTCAGATGAAAATTTTACTTATAAAAGTCATTAGACAAGGTAATTTCATAGGTTTCAAACCCATTCTACTTGTATTCTATGAAACCTTCACCAAGAACTTCTTTTACATCTGCAACAATAACAAATGCAGCTTTATCATGTTCTCTTACAATCTCTTTCAACTTGACAATTTCCTTTTTTGATACAACGCAGAGAAGTACTTCTTTGCTCTTGTTAGAAAATTTACCACTACCTTGTAAACCTGTTGCTCCTCTATCCAGTCTCTGCATTATTTCTTTGGATATTGCATCGTTATGGTCAGATATGATAAATGCAGCTTTTGAAAAATGAATACCTTCTAGAATTGCGTCTATGATCTTAGCAGAGATAAATACTGCTACTAAAGCATACATAGCCTTCTCAATTCCAAAGATAAAATATCCTGATACAATAATGATTGCATCTAACATAAGCATTAATTGAGCTACTGATATATGTTTTATATAGTGTTGTATTATGCTAGCAGCCAGATCTGTTCCGCCTGTAGTTGAATATGCTGAAAAAACCAATCCCAGTCCAGCTCCAGATATAACTCCTCCGAATACACTACCAAGAAGCATATCATTAGTAGCTGGAGGTAAGTAAGATGTATAGATTAAAGCTAATGATAAAAACATAGTAGAGAATAAACTTCTACCGCCAAAATTTTTACCCTTAATAAGTACCGCTGTCAAAAACAAAGGAATATTTATGATAATATTAGTAATCCAAGGTTCAACCCCACCTGGAACTATATTCTCAGTTAACTTTTTAATAATTATAGCTAAACCAGTAACTCCACCTGTTACAAGATCCAAAGGGATAAAAAACATATTCAAACCCGCCGCTAATAATGTTACTCCTACAATTATTATAAAATAATCTATAATAGGTTTTCGCTTACTTGTCAATTCCATAATTTTTCTCCTTCTGTTACACAAATTTCAGATATGGTATAAATAGAATATACTTGAATTTTCATCATATCTTGTGTATGTATTTATGGGTGTTTCCTGTATTTAATAACTTTTAATAAAAACATAGGCAATTTTATCATCCTCTTAATTCTGGTTGGTTGTTTCATAAGTCTATAAAACCATTCCAGACCTAATTTTTGATATATTTCTGGAGCTCTTTTCACTATTCCTGCCATACCATCAAAACTACCACCAACACCTATGGCGACTTTTATATTCAAGTTATCAATATTTTGGTTTATCCATTTTTCTTGTTTTGGAGCACCTAGACCCACTAATAATATATCTGGTTTGAGAGAATTAATAGTTTCTATGATTGTTTTCTCTTCTTGTTCGTCAAAATATCCATCATGGATACCAATGATATTCAGACCTTCATGTACTTCTTTCATTCTCTCCGCAGCTTGTGATGCCACACCTTTTGCAGCTCCAAAAAAGTATACAGTTTTATCAGTACCTTTAATCTCATTAAAAACGTTCTGAAGAAGGTCATATCCCGCAACACGTTCTGTTATACTCTTTTTCATTATTTTAGAAGCAATAACAATACCTATTCCATCAGGAATGACCAAATCACCTTTATTAAGAATACTTTTAAACTCTTCATCTTCATTTGCTGTCATAACAAATTCAGGATTAGGAGTATAGATTTTATATTTTTTTTCGCTCATGGTATATTGGACAACCTTTTTAACAGCTTTGTCCATATTTAAATCATCTATTTTAACTCCTAGAATATCAACTTTCATCTATTAATATTAATCCTTTCATTTTTTATTTTATTCATCTATCAAATCCAAAAGATATTTATTGTTCATCTGTGATTTCTTTTTCATCTTAACCTTTATTTCATTTAACTTTTCTACATAATCATCATAATTATTATAAACATCATTCACAATATTATTAATTGATGTTATATCTAGTTCCTTAACATCACCTGCTGAAGGCATATCCATTAATTCTAGATAACAACTTACTTTTGGGTCATATACAAATCCAACCATAGGTACACTGCTTAATGCCGCAAATAATAAAGCATGAAGCCTCATACTTAATATCATATGCATTTCACCTATAACCCCTATGATAGATGATGAGTCCAAGTCTTTATCCAGTACATAAGATTTGTTCTTCATATTATTAGAAATGTGTTTACTGATACCTATATCTTCTTTATATTCCATTGGAATAAAAACTATATTTACGTCTTTTTTTTCTACAAGTTCATCACATACTTCTGCAATTACCTCTTCATATCTAATATTCTTCCATTCCCTAAACAAAATACCAACAAGGGGTTTATCAAGTGGAATACCATTATCTGATAAAAGCTTCCTGTAGCCATTGTCTTTTACATTCATAGAAAATACTGGATCTGCAGTAACATGTATTCTAGGCTTCGTTACTTTCATACTCTCCAGATCTTTCTTTGACAATTCGTCTCTAAGAGTTATTATATCCACCTTATTGACTATGTATTTTGTCATAAGTCTATTCAATTTTTTATAGATGGGTCCAATTCCATTAGCATAAAGCATAACTTTTTTCTTATATAATTTAGCCAGCTTTATTATTCCTAGATAATACAGCAGTGATCTTGTACTTGTTGTATCTTGCAGCAGGCTGCCCCCGCCACTTATTATAATATCTGCACTCTTTATAGTTCTATTAACTTCTTTCCAATCAAACCTATATATTGATTTTATATTATTATCTTTCATAGTAATTACAGGATTCTTAGACAAAGCTGTAATGTTAGCCTCTATATTCAATTCTCTAATTCCTTCACATATAGCTGATAGTATTGCATCATCACCACAATTACTATAACCAATATATCCAGAGATTACAATATTAATCATGTAAACACCCATTCCTTTGAAATAAACGCTAGAAACTTATTATTTCATTAATTATCTCTTATGCTATATACATTCTTATCCATCTTAAGTGCCATTATCATTCCTATACAAAGCCAAAAATAGGTAACCATCATAGGAACTTCAAATATATTTTCTACAGCATTCTGCGCTAATATACCTAACGCTCCTGCAAATAATCCCATCATCAGGTCTTTTTTCCTTCTATTACGTTCTTCTATGACTGCTGTGGTACACCATTTGACCACACATATTAGAAGCAATATAAATGATACTAGACCTAATATACCCATCTCAGCTAATGTCTTAAGATAGTAGTTATCCATATAGAACGGAGATAAATCATTATTGGTCGCAACAGCTCCTCCATATCTACCTAAGCCTAAACCAATAACTTTATTACCTTCGCTCCAAGCTTCAATTCCTTCTTCCCATCTATATATTCTACCACCTTGTGAAGATTTTGCTTTATATTCATCTGTAAACATATAAGTAAGTCTACTAGATAAGGAAGGAAGCATAAGTACAGCTATTCCTCCACATAATATGAGAGGTAATAATAATTTTTTATTTTTATATAGTATAAATATACCTATACCAAACGCAGCAGATATCCATGCTCCTCTTGACATAGTTGCAAATAATCCTCCAGCCATAACTACTGTCATACAAAATGCAATAAATTTTCTCCATCTATTATAGTCAGAAGTTAAAAGGGCTATACTCATAGGAATAAATAGAACAAATACTGCACCTAATATATTAGGACTTCCTACAATAGAATAAGCTCTAGTAGTTATGTTTTCTGCACTATCCACCCAATTACCCAACATTTCAGCACCTGTTAGGTATTGATATATACCATGTAACCCTAGTAGTGTACCTACTGAAGTTAATACCCAATATACTTTTAGGATACTTTTTGTAGAATCAAGTAATTGAACAGCTAAGAAATACCATAGCATATACTGCACAACCGCTCTTAATCCATCAATTGCAATTCCCAGATTAGGGGAGTTGACAAATACTAAGAGTATACCTATCAAAACAAAAAAAACAATGGGAAAATCTAAAGGGGTTGATTTATAAACACTTTTATTTCTATAACGGATCAATTTATAGATAAAAATACATATAAAACCTAGAAACATCAGTTCATCCCATATACTTGAAAAAACAGCTAGACCTGCTACGTTTCTTACTGCAAAATCAATAAAAACATATATCCCAAGTAGTATAACCGTTTTTTGATAATCTAGAATGATAGCAGCTGCTAATATTACAATCATTGTAGCACCAAGAGCAATACTAATACCTAGTTTTGCACCTATCATACCAATAGCTAAACCAATTATTATAATCAATATATTTATCTTATTTTTCACATTGTTCACCAACTAACTTGTATTATTTTCATATTAATTTTAATCTATAATCTTGTTAAACAAACAAATAAACAAACTATTTTCTTTATATTTACATATCAAATAAGCCATAAAATTAACAGCTATTGTTAATACAGCAAATACTAGTACGTATTTTAGCTTATAGCCAGCAAACATATTAAAAGCAATATTAGTTATTATATATCCAATAATAAAACTTATCATGAATTGATTAAATACTCTTATTTTTTTATTCTTCATATCATAAGTCAACTTACCTATCCCAGTTATTATTAAGCTGGTTCTACAACCTTTATTGATACAACCAAACAATGCACTGAAAGCTTTACCTATAGCACACAATAGTTTATATATTAATGAATAATGATAGATTGAATGTTCAAACTTAGTAGATCTATGAATTTTTTTCTTTTTTCTTGTTTTATAGAAAAAACTATACTCATGTATTCTATCAACATACTTAATGATTCTATAAAATAAACTAGTTCTAATTACATCCATAGCTTTTCTTTCCTCTCTTATATTTCCTGAGTCAAGTTATTATTTTTTTACTTCATATATAAAACCTGGCATCTCACATAATTTAGTTCTTACAAAGTTACTACATCCAACTCTGATTTCTTGTTCCCCCAATTTGAAAATAGGGTCTTTATCAGAAACAGTAGCTTTTATAGTTATGAATGCCTGCTTATATAATGGATGTTTCTGAATGGATACTACACCATTTTCATCTTCTACAGCTTTATAATAATCTTCTATTTTTATATCAGTTATAGTTGCATCCAGTACTCTTTTATCTTGTACTAATTTGTCTTCTACATTATATTGTTCAAAGAAATATTCATAGTTAGGTATTAATCTAACAACGTATTCCATTTCTTTTGTTTTGTTGGAACCTAGCACACTAATATCATTGCCCTTGAATTTGTATAATGCTCCTAGAACTAATGCAATAATAAGAAAAATTGTTATCAAGTCAATAATATTAATTAATCCAAATAGTTTTCCTTTTTCATTTATTATCTTCATCTATTTCTCTCCCTTATATTATCGTTCTCCTTATTGCTCTAATCTAATTTCTTTAACAACGCCTTTTATTTGACCATTACTGGTTTTAATCCAATATGGTAGTCCAACTTTTATCTCTTGTCCGCCACTATCAATGTATGGTCCATTTATATTAGCTTTACATTTAATTCCAACTTCAATTGTTTTTCTGCTTGTATCTTTTGCTGCTACAAGCTTTCCATCTTTTGTGGTTGCAACATAATCATCATCTGTTATCTCCACATAATCAATGTTTCCAGGCTGATATTTATTCTGAGCAACCAAAGTTTCTCCTTCTACAATAGACTCAGCTATTTCTGGTACTTGAGAGTAAGCTTCTGCAACAATATATATATCTTGTTTAGTGGATGAAACAGCAGTTCCACTATCATTTTTATTGAATTTGCTATAAACAGCAAAAACTATCACAATTACTAGAAGAATAATAATTATATCCATAATATTTATCTTACCAAATAATTTACCATTCTTATCAATTATTTTCATATTTACCTTCCTTTCTGTATATGCCTAATTCAATTCTTTAGTATTTTATTATATATCTCAATATGTGACTGTGCCATATCTACATCAGAAAAATTGTTTTTGACCCTGTTATGCAGATTTTCACTATATCTGTTCCTTAATTCCTTATCTTCAGCAAGTTTTATAATATACTCTGCTAGTTGTTCATAATTATTATCTTCAAATAATAATCCTGATTCTTCATGTATTATCATCTCTGGAATTCCCCCTACTGCAGAACTAATAGTAGCTTTCTTGTTAAGGGAACCTTCCAATAATGCATAGGGAAAACTCTCACTATGAGAAGTTAATGTATTAATGTCTATAGCATTATAAAAATTATCAATATCTTTAATAAATCCAAGAAATCTGATTTTATCTCCTAGATCATTATTGATAACAAATTCCTTATATTTCTCAGTATGCTTTTCATCACCGTTACCAGCAATCAAAAACAGTATGTTACTAGATGTTTTCAACACCTTTGCAGCTGCTTTCAAAAATACAGGTATTCCTTTTACTGGATGAAGCCTTGTGACAATACCTACATAAACTTTATTTTCATCATATTCAATATTATATCTATCCAAAAATTCTTGTTTAGATAGAGAATAACATTTTTCAATTATCCTAGTACCATTATAGGCTACAAAAATCTTATTATCCTTGAATCCTCTATCTACTAACATTTTTTTAAACTGGTTAGTTATAGCTATAAAATAATCCATTCTCTTTAAACTGAAATAATTCAAAGTCGTATATACTATCTTTTTATATAAGTTGTTATCAAAATCTGATTTATAATCGCTATGTATAGTAGATACAGTAGGTATAGAATATTTCTTCTTGATGAACATGGCTAAAAAATTAGCTCTTGCCCCATGACAATGGAGTATATCATATTTATCTTTTTTCAGCATTTCAACCAGACGATTAACAATGTCTAACTTATATCTTTTATTTTGTTTTAGAACAACAACGTTAATACCTTGCTCTCTTGCTTCTTTTGCAAAGTTTTCTTCCAAAAGGCATACAAGTGTTATATCAGCATGCTTACTTAATTCTTTTAATAGAGTAATGACGTGAGTCTTAGCCCCTCCATTATCTCCTCCACTAATAAGATGTAATATTTTCATAACATTCAACCTTCCTACTGTTATATCTCATAACTTCCACAGCTATTATTCTACCTGTTATCATAAGCCTTATCAAATATTGTAACAAGTTGTTTAGTCAATTCTTTTCTCTCAAAAGTTTTGATTTTGTCCCAATTAGGTTGTAACTGAATAGTATTATTCTTCCAATCTGTATATAACTTAAGCATCAAGTCCTTTATATTATTTACATTGGTTGTTTCGGATATATATCCTGTTTTGGTTTCCCTGATTACATCAGCAGCAACACCTTTTGGTGGTACCAATGCTATTATAGGTCTATTGGTATTCATGTATTCAAACACTTTACCTGAATAGAAATTCTCTGCACCTTTACCTTCACCAATAATAAATAATAGAATATCAGACTCTATAAGCTTTTCAATACTCTTCTTATGTTCCATATAAGGTAAATATTTAACTACACCATCTAAGGAATAAGTTTCATTTATCTCATTTATTTTCTTATTAGGAATATTGCCTATAAATCTTATTAATATGTCATCCTTGTCAATTTTTTGCTCATTTATTAATTCATTCACTGCTTGTAAGAAATAATCTGGCTTTCTTCTTCCATACATTGAACCTGAGTAAGTAATGATGAGTTTATCTTTTTTTACATAATCTTTACTGAGGTCACAAAAATCCTCTTCATCATAACCATTAGGTATTACATAAGATTTATCTTCTATATTATAATCTTTCAAAAAATTCTTCAGCATAAGAGGTGTATTAGTAATAAAATAATCGCAATTATCAACTACTTCTCTTTCCATTCTACGTTCCTTTTCCATACGTCTTTTGGAATATCCCATATCAAGAATATATGGATTATTACACCACTCATCCCTAAAATCCACTACCCATTTTAGGTCAGGCATATGTTTTTTCACATATAAACCTAACAAATGATCACTATATGGATAAGATGTGGTATACAGAACATCGATATCATTTCCCTGGATATATTCTAGGAGAATGTCTTTATTCTTTTCGTACCATATTTTATCACCATCAGGTATCAATATCTTCCTGGATATGAATTTTCCAACTAAATTAAAAGGTTTTCCTAGCTCATTCAAGTCATAAGATTTGGTTCTTATCACTTTCAAATCTTTAGGTATATCCTGAAGCAAGGATTCATCAATTAAGCCTTTATTACTTTCTCTTGTAAATACAATGGGTTCCCATTCAAATTCTGGTAAATATTTAGCAAATTTTACGCTTCTCTGAACTCCTGAGCCACCCATTGGTGGAAATTGATTAGCTACCATCAAAACTTTTCTTTTCATTTTTACTTACCTTTTCCTAATAAATTATAATTGAATCCTATACCCACTAGTGCTTTTTCATCAAAGAAATTTCTTGTATCCAATATATTAGCTTGTTTCATGTCTTTATATATTCTGTCCATATTAGCATCACTAAATAATTTGTGATTTACTCCAAGTATAACTAGGTCACTATCTTTACATGCAGTATAGATGTCTTTTTCAAGGTATTTGAAATCCTGTACATAAGGGTCATGTATAGAAATAGTGATACCACTTACTTCTTCTAAAAGTTCAATTAGTTCAATTATAGGACTCTCTCTCATATCATCAACATCTGGTTTATATGTTATACCAAGTATTGTGACCTTCTTATCTTTTAGAGTACCAAGAATCTTTCTGCTTTTATTGAATACATATTCTGGCATGCTGTCGTTAATAGTTCTGCTTAATGTTATCATCTTAGCTGTCTCTGGGAATTTCTCCACTATGAACCATGGGTCAACTGCTATACAATGACCTCCAACTCCCGGTCCAGGTTGATGCAGGTTAACCCTAGGGTGTTTATTGGAGAATTTTATTACATCCCAAACATTAATATTCATCTGCTCACAAATCATGGCTAACTCATTGGCAAGTGCTATGTTAACATCTCTAAAAGTATTTTCAGTCAATTTACACATTTCTGCAGTAGTAGCGTTAGTTGTATATATTTCTCCTTTTACAAAGGATTGATATAATTTCTTAACCTTTAATGCTGATTCTTCATCTATTCCACCAACGATTCTGTTATTCTCCACAAGTTCAAAAAGAATCTTACCAGGTATAACTCGTTCAGGTGAATGTGCAATATATAAATCTTCTTCTACATTAAGTGAAGATTCTTTTAATATTGGAACAATAATATCTTCTACTGTTTTTGGTGGTGAAGTAGATTCAAGAATTATTATATCTCCTTTTTTAACCAATGGAACAATTGATCTTGTCGCACTGATTACATAAGACATATCAGCAGTCTTATCTTCATTAATAGGCGTTGGTACTGCGATAATATAAACATCTGAAACCTCTGGCTTAACTGAAGCCTTCAATTTGCCTGAAACAACAACATCTCTTACCATTACATCCAAATATGGTTCTTCTATTATTATCTCGCCTTTATTTAAAGCATTAACAACTTTTTCATTAACATCCACACCGATTATATCAAATCCATTGCTAGCAAACATAGCAGCAGTTGGTAGTCCAATATAACCAAGACCTAGTACACAAATCTTTTCTTTCACTCTGTTCAATCCTTTCTATATGCGTATTAAAACTTTTCTAATTGATATCATTATTATATCTAAAAATATATCTACCTTTCCAGCCAGCTGTCTCTCCCTTTTTTATAAATAACTCTTTACCGTTTACTATATTAAAATAACTTTTTCCATAACTCAATGTAAAAGCATATGGCGAAGATTCATCTACATATTCACCATTCCCTAAACCATATTCATTATTCAGGTAAGCTTCAAGAATATGCATTCCATCTTCTGAGTCAAGAGTAAACTTATTAATACAATCAACATTCTTAAGTGGAGAGTCACTGGTTTCATATGAATCAAATTTAGTATCATCAGAACCCTCATATCTAATACCTTTATATAGAGAATTCTGTGTCTGCAAACCATAATACCTCTCAATAACGATATCATCTAACGCTTTGATACTAACTTCAACCTGTATATCTTTACTATTAATATTATAAATAACAGTTTCTTGTAAAATCTCTTCTTTACTTTCAAGAGTATTATATCCTTGAATATTGTTTTTAACTGTTATTGTAACATTCGATGCCTTTTGGACATTATTATTATTAACATCACCATCTATTTTAACACTATAGTCAATCATCTTAGCAGTTTCGTCTTTATCATCAACTCCATGCCATCCTCCTGTAAACTGAGGCTTATAGGTTGATTTCTCCTGACCTTTTCTAACCATATATGGACCTACCCAGTCAGTACAGCTATCAATCAACTCTTCTTTGACTAGCTTATTAAAAGTATCAATTGTCATATTCTCTTGTATAGGTGATGTAGATATATTAGAAATCTGCATCAACTCATTAATACCTCTTTTAGCAAATTGAATCCATATATCTTCTTCCTCATTATATCTATAACCAATACTAAACTTATCCTTATCTTGTATAACCCATATATCTTTATTAATATCATCTTCGTCAGTATCTCTGCTACTGCATGCAGATAATAGACTTATAGCTATTGTAATCAAAATGATTATTTTTAACGCTTTCAATTTATATCATATCCTCAATTAATCAGGTTTTTTCTTGACTTAATTCTCTTAGCTGGAACTCCACCAACAATGGAATATGGTTCAACATCTTTTGTCACCACTGAACCAGCTCCTACAACACTTCCTTCACCAATTGTTACCCCTGGAAGTATTATCACTCTAGCTCCAATCCAAACATCATCACCAATAACTACTTTCTCTGGTGCAGTTACACCTTGTTCAATCATTGGTATGTCAATTCTTTTGGTTTCATGATTTTTAGTATATATAATTACATCTGGTCCCATCATAACATTATCACCAATACTTAGGGGTCCCTGAATTCTAGCATGTAAACCTATTCCCGAGTTATCACCAATAGATATATCTTGTCCATTGCCAAAGAAAACTCCTTTTTCTATATTACATGATTTTGACGCATATTCAAATATATTTTTACATAAAAATCTCCTAAATCTTTTTGCTCCAAAACTTATCGAGCTATCAGATTCAGGCATTTTTTTCCCAATTAAGTAGTAAAACCCTAAACAAATCTTTTTCTTTACTCCCATAATCATAACATCCTATACATTTTTTTATCTTCTAAATAATCTACGTATCATCTTTAATTCTTCTGTCAATTCTCCAGTAACTAATAATAGCACACCATATATAACTATAGATAAAACTATTGATAAAAGTAATATCGGCACACTAAATTCCAAGGAAGACACTGCGATTATTAATAATACACCAAAAGCTAATGCACTACTTACTATTCGTATATATATTATTGGTTTTAATTTCCAGATTAATACTTTTTTTGCTCCAGTAAAACTCAAAACAAAATATAATACAAAAGATATCATCGTAGTTATAGCCGCAACTTTATATCCATAGACAGGAACTAATATTATATTCAGCACTAAATTAATCACCCCACTAATCAAACTATTAGTCAATATCACCTTAGTATTAGCGGTAAGTTCCCATGCCTTATTACAGTACTCTGATAATCCAAAAAACAGCATTCCTACAGAAGCCCAACCTATAATAGCATAACCACCTTGATATTTTCCTGCTAAACATATCCTAGAGATAGGTTCTGATAACATAACTAATCCAACAGTAGCTGGTATACATATCAATAGATAATACCTTACTCCACTGGATAATATATCTTTGGTTCTAATCATATCTTTTTTACCCCAAGCCTCTAACAAGTTAGGGTAAACTGCTCTCATTATCCCCATCATCATCATTGTATAAACTGCTGATGCCAAGGAGTAATTTGCTGTATATATACCTGAAATATCCCTTCCGCAGAAATATATTATAACATATCTATCAGAGATATTTAGCACAAACAAAGTCAGACTCAAACCAATCAACGGAAAACCGTATTTTATCATTACATCAAAAGTATCCTTTGATGCTTTACCTAAATTAATATATCTGTATCCTTTTAATTTAATAAATACAATTATTGCTTTTAACAAATCCACAGTTCCATTAGCAATTAATATAATAATTACAGACCTTGGGAAATTAAACGCTAATAAAATGGTAAGTAGGAGTTTTAAAACAACTCCACATAAGGATAATACCAAATTCAGTTTAATTTTCTTTATTGCAACCAAAAGATTCATTAAAATTTGATTCAAACCATATGCCACAAACATAAAAAAAGAACTAAACAACAACTTGGTTTCTATAATGTCGCTACCAATTAATTGAAATATCAGCAATATAATAAAAACAATACCTACTAGTGTTATATAACTTACAAATGCAGTGGAACATAACTCTTCTACATTATTTTTATCTTTGTATGCATTAATATATCTATATAAAGAATGCATCAACCAACCTAATATAATTAAAAAGATAACATTTATAGTTGGATTTATAACACCGTAATCCCCATAGATTTCTGGTGTAAATAATCGTGTATATACTCCAATTGTAATAAATCCTACTACACCTTCCAAGATTTTAGCAGGAAGATAAAACATTATATCTTTTGAAATAACTTTTTTTGATGTATTTGCCTTCATATGGCGGCCTCACTTTACTTTACTAATAAATAATCTTGTATTTTCTTTATAGAATTATACCATAAAATGTTATTAAAAACTATCTTGCTTTTGTTAAGTTCCTTACTAGGATTGAGTCAGGTCGGTCAGAAAAAGTGTTTTGTTCTGACTTGGTTTTTGCAAAACAGTATATGTATATGTTACGCCAGCTACTTGCTCGTCCTGAGCTCACCGAATAATGATGGACATCGAGTCCATAATTATTCCTGACAGTCCAGTAGGGCTGTCAGATTAAAAGCTTGGTTCGGCGTCCTGCCTCACTACTCCACATATACATATACTATTTTGCCACGAAATAATCATCAATATAATCACAAAACACTTTTTCTTCTAAGCTACATAACCGATTGGCTATTGACTATTTTAGTCTCTTTAAAAGCTATAGCTGCTAGTAATTCATACTCAGCTTATAATTCCGACATACATATCACGAGCCATCCCCAAAAGGGATAGTAAAGGTGAATGTGAAGTAGTGAGCCATGGACGGCGAACCCGGCTTTTTTTACATGGACGTAAAATTAGCCGGCGAAACATTCACCTTTACTGTCCCTAGGCACGGGACCTCCGTTATTTATAATTAATAGTCTAATTCCCATCTTCTCCAATATCGGTTGCTACCTCTTCTTCACTAGTAACCTCATCCTCTACGCTATACTCACCCTTAACCATAACATAAGCTTTAGTCGCAATCTGTAATCCTCTTCCATCATCTCTTGGAACAATAAGCAAATGATTTTTAGGCACAACAACACCCATAGCCAAATCTATACCAATGGTAATATCAGAAATTCCATCACCTGTTTCATTACCAATTATAGTAGCTGAACCAGCTCTTAAAATAACTTCTGTGCTATCCTTACAAATAAGTTTTTGTCCTGCTTCAAGTTCAATAATTTCAAACTTGGCTGTTGCAGTATTATCACCTATACCTTCAAGCTTACCATCAATATACATACTAACTTCTGAATAAATTTTTGCATAGTCAATATCAGTATTAGTATTTTGATTATTACCAGAGGAACTCCCTTGGTTGTTACTAATTTGCGCTATCTTTTCGTCAACATAACTCTTAGTGACCAATGGATCCTGTATAGTTCCTGGATCTACACTAGAAGCTTTTGTTGATGTATATAATACCCCTGTAACAATAAGCAGTAAACAACATATTATAATACGATATCCTTTTTTGCCCATGTAAAAACCACCTATTCTTTAATTATTTTGGATAAACATTAGTAACGTTGTATGATATATCATCAGGATTAATATTGAAATTGATAATATAGAATTTATCATTCAAGTCTACTTTATTATCACCATAGACTCTATACCATAATCCATTAATATCCATATATCTGATACCTTCTACATATTCTACATTAAAATCGTAGCCGCTACCATTTATAACAAAGATATTTTTATCTTTTTCTTCTTTAACTTTTTTAAGTATATCACTGAATAATTTTCCTTCTCTTTCATCACTGAATTTCAAAGGGTTTTTATCTAATGTAATGAATATATGTTTCTGTTTAGTATTGTTAAGATCATTAACAAATCTCTTCCATTGGTTAGGGTCTGTTAATCTCATACTGTTTTTGGATGTAGCTAAATTAATAATTCTAACATTTTCATAGTCAGTAACTTTATATTGATTATTCCAAGTCACAATATCATTCTTTAATTCATCACTTGGTATGTTAGTATTTCCGACAAATAAGCTTACATCTGATATTTCTTCCATTTTTCCTAATACTTCACGTTGTACTATTCCATCTAACAGTGTATTCTTAGCCCCAGTGCTTCCAAATATAGACATCTTCATCTGTGGATTTTCCACTGTTTTTTTACCAAATGGGTCGTAAATCTGTTCTTTAGGTAAAGAAAGGTTAGATGTATCAAAAGCGTAGTGTGCTGTCAATTCATCAAATTTCAATTCAAAACTGTCGTCTTGTGGACAATGTAAATTAGCTACGTATATTCTATCTAGTTGTATTGGATATTTAACGTCTTGTGGTACATCGGCAGTTACATATTTCCACCCTGTCCAATCAACAGCATATGAAAATGTCAATAGTTTCTGATTTCCATCAGCATCTATAACTCTTCCTCTCAACCAGTGATTGATACCATTTCCTTCTACCCAAAGTCCAACTTTATTAAGTTTTTTATCAAAAGTGTATGGCTCATCAAATTCTAAATAAGCTGCTTGAGTATTAGTTGACTCTTTAAAACTATAATTCAATTTAATAGAATTATTACCTTCATGAGCTTCATTTATAACTTCTGCCGTAGCTGAAACTGTTTCTGGATGAGCTGTAGTATGTGTTTTTGTATCATTTTCAAATGAATCAATAAGTCCTGTTTCCTTGTTGACGATAACATATCCATAGACAGTTGTATCACCTATTGTACCTTTTATTAGGCTTTGTCCAAGATTGTTACTTGCAACAAATTGTCCATTTTGGAATTCACCAATACTTTTGTTCTCCACTTCCCATGTTACATTTTTAGAGTTGACTTCACCTCTATAACCATCTTTATCAATTCCTAATATCTTAAGGTTAGTTGATTCTCCTGGTTCTAAGAAACTAAATTCATGATTTATTTCCAAGGAAATAGGTTCATTGGTAGATTGAACAGTAATCTCAGCAGAAATACCATTTACATGTGCTTTCACTGTTCCTTTTCCTTCACTTTGAGGATAGAATTTATTATCTTCCCATTTACCATTGATTCCTACTGTCTCCCAAATTAGGCTGTCACTGTTTATTTCTATTGGATTATAGTATTCATCATAACCAAGAACATTAAAAGTAATAGGCATATCTTTGAATGTTCTAGTTTTATCAGCTACTATCTTTACTTCGTATAACTCACTGACTGGAGCTATAGAAGTTAAACCTATTCCATTAGGAATTCTTCTTTGTACTCCACCAGATGGTCTGTTGAATACATTAACATTAGAATACCCTAAGTGTCTTCCTACTAAAGTACTTGAACCACCACCGTCAAGATGAATGGCATCATATATTCCATTATCAAGAAGTATTTTACCTAATTCATCATGAGTAGCACCAATACTTGAACCTCTACCATCAACTACAACCATGTATAATTTATCTTTGCTTTGATTATAACCGATAGCTGTTCGAGGGTGTCTTCTTTTTCTATCGACCACATATCCTTCATTACTGATTACACCTTGTGATACAACTTTTCCTCCACCGCTAATTGCCAGATTTATTGACTCTATATCAATATTGGTATTTTTGTTAAGGACTATCTTTGTACCAACTGTAAAACTTTTGAAACTATAAAGAGCTGTTTCTTCATTCATAACTATCACAAAACCATTTTCAGGCATTGTTATAGTCTCTCCTGGTGTAGATAAGTACGTAACAACATTATCTTCTATAACCATCTTACATAGTCCAGGATTTTTTTCATCTATTTCTGTTGTATCCTGCATCGCATATTTATCAAAATAAACTACAGATTCAGGCAGCATCGTTATCTGATTGAATCCACTGAAGTATAATTTTTTTTCACCATCTTCACTAGTCATCAACAAACTCATATTCATAAAATCAATGAAAGGCATATTATTTGAGTCAAGAAATAATGAACCATATGAATTACCACCTGCATTGAAATTATGTTTTCCTATGATGATTCCATCTTTTTCATATTCAAATCCTATAATATCAGTAGGATTATTCTTCATATTGAAAAAGTCTGCATTTACAGAAGCTATGACATTATTTTCTTCTGATAGGGATGTAAGGGAATCTTTAAGTCCAAACCCATCTGTATTCCTGATTACATCCAACTTGACAAATGGATTAGTCAAATCTGCTTCTATGATATGTACATCAACCCATCCTGCTTCTGTTAATCTGGTATTTTTTTCATATGTAATACCACTGGAGATAGTTTCTTTTTCGGTATTTTGATATAAAATATTATCAGTTGTACCTGCAAATGAAATCTTGTTGTTAACTATAATTGCTGCTAGAACTAAAACACTAAATAACTTCTTAAATATTTTTCTCATTATATCAACCCCTAATCTTGTCAGTAAGGAATGCTAATATCAGTCAATATCTACTCCTCTATGTCCAATATCAATTCCTAATTATCATCTCTATCATTAGTACCAATAATAATTCTAACGTCTACCCCTTCCGGTAAAGCTTCTGCATCCAATTCAATAACTGCATCCTTGAAGTATTTACTCAAATCTTCTCCCATACCCTCATTTGGGATAATGATCTTAGTCTTTTGTAATACTTCAGTATTGTAGTTACCTATCTTGGATATAGTGAAACCATCACCTACTAATTTTTCTTTGGTTCTACCAGCTAAACCGGTAAGTTTTGAACTATTAAGTACTTCTATTTTTAGTCCTTTACTACTTATAATCTTTGGCTCTTCTGGCTTGGTTTCTGCATCTGTACCTTCTTTTGTATTATCTTCATTATCATTGGTATCACTCACTTGTGTAATCTTTTTAAATAACTCCTTTGATGCTTCCTTATCATAATAATAATATTCGGAACCACCTTGTCTATCCGTTGGCAATGTATATAACTCTATATTATCTAAATTTATATCATCAATATACTCATAGTAATTCAATAAGTCATCAAAATTAGTAGTTGTATTACTAATTATAGTACTTCCAATTGTTAAAATATTAAGCTTGTTTTTTTCAGTCAATACTTCATTCACAAAAGCTTTCATGAATTCATGCTGCATATTGATACGTCCTATATCTCCATTAGCATAGCCTTTTCGGTATCTGATAAGCTGTTCTGCTTGAGCACCGTTTAATTGATGTACTCCTTTTTTAAGATTAATGTACAAATCTTGTGCTGGATCTGGATAATACATATCAAATGGTATTTCAAACTCAATAGGACCTATAATATCAACTATCTTTTTAAATGCTTTGATGTTCAAATTAAAATAATAGTCAATTTTTATGTCAAACAGATATTCTATCATTCTAACAGAATATTCATTTCTTTCATTTTTTGGTGCATATGCTGGAATACCGTTGATTTTTAATTTCTTAGGAGTATCTTTTCTTCCTTCTAATAATTCATTATGTATTTCAGTGGGTAATTCCACTAATGTGTCTCTTGGAATAGAGACTATGTTAATTCCTTTTGTTATGTGATTAAATGTCATAACCATTGTTACATCAGTACGCCAACCATCTTTATCTACACCAAATACTGCAAAGGTAGATATCTGTTTTTCCTTATCAACTTCTTCAGTAGAACCAGGGTCATCTTCTTTACCTGTACCAGTCTCCGTTTTTTTAGGATTATCTGTTTTATCTTTTCCTCTATTAAGTAATACGTAACCCCCAGTAGCAACACCAGCTATCAAAGAAAATATGACTACTGAAATTAAAAACACTTTTAGAAATTTGGTTAGTAATGTAGCTTTCTTATTATTATCCAATTTTACCCTCCTATAATTTCAAGCATGTCCATAAAATCTATTTTTGCATTTTATAAAACAAGGTATCTAAATAGCATTATTACTAATAGATAACCTTGTTTAAACTTATTATCATCTAAGATTTTCATACTACCATAATTTAGAACATGCTAATGTATTTTACAATAATTATCCAATCAAAATTTACTTTTTGTGGATTAATATTACTATAACTAGTATATCAAAAGTAGGTATAATTGACAATAATTAACATGATATTAGAAAATATTACAAATCTGTTAAATTTTAATATTATAGACAAATATTAATAAACAAATTCTATCTTACTGTCGTCATTTTTAGTGCTTAGACTTTTGTTTTTCATAGCTTCTGTAGTCTTTTCATGTTCATTATCATCTTTTGTATCAGTACAACTAGCTTGGTCTTCTTCTTTATCATCAGGTGTAGTTTCTGCTGGCATTGTTGGTTTCTTGTTCATAAGTGTGTCTATAGACTCTAGTACAACATCCTTTTTATAAGTCTGATACCATATACCGTTTATTTTTTCTCCATCTGATGGTATTGTAATCCTATTTTCTGGTAAAAGAATTTCTTTCAAATCAAGATTAAATATATAACTAACGTATTCATTAGCAGTTATTAATCCAAAATCAGTTTTCAAATGACCATAAACTGTGGATGCCAACTCTTTTATCTGATCAAAATCCCTAATCCCTAGAATTTTATTACTCATTGCTATCAAGAAATCTTGTTGCATCTGAATTCTTTTAAGATCTGGTGGAACGCCTTTATAGTGTCTGTTTCTAACTAATTGTTCAGCTTTATCTCCATCTAATACCTGTAGCCCTTCTTTTAGATGAATGTATAAATCTTGTGCTTCGTCTTCGTAGTCCATTTTTTCTGGTACATAAAATTCTACTCCACCAACAGCATCTACGATATTTTTAAAACCTTCTATAGTAACAGCAGCTGTATAATCAATATCCAATTGTGTTACTTCTTCTACAACATCTTTTATTACTAACAAAGCATCATCATCCCAACCAGCATTGGAATAGACTTCTGTCAGTTTACAATATTTAACCCTGATATTATTTTCTTTCTTTATCTTGTCAAATCCATCTTCCCTGAAATCAATGAATAAATCTCTAGGTAATGATATTAATTTTACTTGGTTAGTATCAGTATCTAAATGGGCTACCATAACAACATCAGATAGTCCGTTTGATTTGTCAAATCCTATTAATAAAGCATTTAATGATTCTGGCTTTTTAACTTCTTCTTCTTTATTATCTTCCTCATCAGTGTTATTTGAGCCGTTGATTTCTTCTTCACCAGGTACGTCATCTTGTCCATGGGCTAATTTATTATCATTAGCCGTTAGTACAATAACTAATGAAGTTGTCAAAATTACTGCTACTACTATAATTAACATTAGTAATGTACTAGATCGTTTTTTATTGTTCATCTTTCTACCTCCTATTAATCATCTAATATCATACCATAAAAACATTACAAACAGTTAACATTTTTTTTAATTTAATTTAGTTCTAATAATTTAACCTAATCTATAAGTTATACCTATTTATTATTTAGTTTAATTTACAATACACTAAACATATAGTGTTATATTCCTTGTCAAAAATAATAAATTAGTTTTTTGTATAAATAGTTAAGAATTAAAAAATACTAAAATAAACTTGGAGGAGATAATTAAAATTAATGTTGCTATGTAATATTCATTCATGTATATTATTTATATACAACTACATATATTGAACTTAATCATAAATACATCTATTTTGATAAGTTTAATATATTATCCTTATTACATAGAATACTTTATTTAGTTTTCCCACATTAGACGAAATTTATATTAATTTTGTTTCACCAACCCAGTAAAAAAATTACTTTTTATATATTTTTTACTATTTCAAGTTCAAATTTTTTGTTAAATAATGGTTATTATCTTGTAAAAAAATACATTTAAGAAGGTGATATATATGTCAATACTAATTGGATCTCATGTATCTATATCAAAAGGTCTCATTGGCGCTGCAGAAACAGCTCATTCATATAATGCTAATACATTCATGATATATACTGGTGCACCACAAAATACCAGAAGGAAACCTTTAGAAGACATGAAGATAGAAGAAGGCAAAGAATTTATGAAAGAACATGATATCAGAGATATCGTTGTCCATGCTCCCTATATCATTAATCTAGCTTCAGTAAAAGATGATATATATGAGTTGGCTCAATCTTTTTTGAAAGAAGAAATTAGAAGAACAGAAGTAATCGGTTCTAATTATATTGTAGTCCATCCTGGTTCCTATACAGTTAAAGATACTGACTATGGAATCGACAAGATCGCAGAAGGATTAAACAATGTGCTGACAAATGACACTAAACCTTATATATGCTTGGAAACCATGGCAGGAAAAGGTTCAGAAGTAGGAAAGACCTTCGAAGAACTTAGAAGAATAATCGACAAAGTTGAATTAAAAGATAAGATAGGTATATGTTTTGATACCTGCCACACTCATGATAGCGGCTATGATATCATCAATAATTTCGATGGTATTATGGAAGAATTTGATAATGTTATAGGACTTGACAGATTAAAAGTCTTTCATATAAATGGTTCTCTTAATATTAGGGGTTCAAGAAAAGACAGACATGCTAATATTGGAGCTGATACTACTAATAAACGTGGTCTAGACCAAATAGGATTTGAATCTCTCTATAATATAGTTCACAGTGATATATGTGATAATAAACCACTTATTCTGGAAACTCCATGGATAGATAAAAAAACTAATTTATATAAAGAAGAAATTGCTATGTTAAGAGGCATTTAATACACTAATGATAATTAAAGTTTCATAGAAAGGAAATGAATATTCATGGATAAGAAAACTGTTCTTGTAACAGGATCTTCCAGAGGCATAGGAAAAGCGATTGCAATAAAATATGCCAAAGAAGGATATAACGTTGTAATCAATTGCTCGTCAAGTTTTAATGAGCTCATAGAAACCTCTGAAATAATAAAAGATTACGATGTATCTTGTCTTCCCATAATGGCTGACGTATCCAATTATAATTCTGTTAGGGAGATGTTTGAAGAGATAAAGCTAGTATTTGGAAATGTTGATATAGTTATCAACAATGCAGGTATATCAAGTATAAAGTTATTCACAGATACTAGTGAAGATCAGTGGGATAACATGATAAATACTAATCTAAAATCCTTGTATAATGTATGTCATCAAGCTGTACCTGATATGATTAAGAATCAAAGTGGTAATATAGTTAATATAACATCTATGTGGGGTATAACTGGAGCCTCTTGTGAAGTTGCTTATTCCGCTTCAAAAGGTGGAGTGAATTCTTTTACAAAAGCACTTGCAAAAGAGCTTGCACCCAGTCATATACGTGTTAACGCCATTGCTTGTGGTTTGATAGATACCAATATGAATTCATGCCTTGCAAAAGAAGACCTGGATACCATTATTGAAGAGATTCCTTCAAATAGAATTGGAAAACCAGAAGAAGTAGCCAACCTATGTTATTATTTATCTTCATCTGATTCTTCTTATCTTACAGGACAAATAATAACATTAGATGGAGGATTGATTTAGTTCCCTATTTCATATCTATCACTCTATTTAATATCTGAAGATTGTTATCCAACCAAGAGTTAACAATCTTTTTTTCTTGGTCATTTTCATCTAATACATTAATCAATTCATTTAATTCTCCTGTTCTTAGGAAATAGTTATCAAGTATATTCAATAATTCTGGATGGGTATATTCACTTCTGACAATAGTATGGGTATCAATATTATTGGTAAATATGTTCTTGGTGTCTCTTAGATGCCTTAAGCCAAATTTATTTATAGTACCATTAGGTGTCCACAAAGCAACTGCTATCCATTCTTTGTTATCAATGGATTTTTTTATCAATGCATCTAATTCCTCGTAGTCTACTTCTTTTATATTATATTCCATACTATATTTCTGTAACATGCTTTTGGTTTCTTCAATAATTATATTGCTTTCTTTACAAACATATATTGTATTTGAAAATTCTTCCTTGTAATCTTCTAGTTCACACAAAAACCCTGTAAGAGTATAATTAGGAACGTAGATTCCATTAGATAGATTTCTACAATTGGTTCCTAAGTCTTTGATTAGAGATTCTAATTCTGCTTTTCTTCCTGTATCAATAGTAGGTACCCAACCACTTAACAGAACATCAGTTTTACCATTACCAAGATTATCCCACATCTTATCTGTATCATTCATTATGATTTTTGAGGTATATCCTTTCCTATTAACTATTTCACTAAGTAAAACGGCTTGTGCATAGGATGATGGATAAGTTGTGCATCCTATTCTTATATCAACATCTTCACTTATATCATTATTCTCTTTATCACTTCTGGTACATGAAACTAACAGCACTAAACATAGTATAATAATTAATAACTTCTTCATATGAAATACATCCCTTCGTCTAATCAAAGCAGATAATCTACTTTGCACTCTTAACTGTCAACTTTTGCTGTGCCTTCTTAGTATTTCACATATTAATTTTGTATATTATGGTTAGTTTTGGGAATTAATCCTTATACATGAAAAATAGAATTTAGTATTTTCACCACTCAAAAAGAGACTGCCATTGTTTGACAGCCTCCTTTTATTTTTATTAATAACTATTTATCTTCGCTTAAGTACTTTTCAAGCTCATTAATAGCTTTTTCTTCGTCAGTTCCATCTGCTGATATGGTAATATCTTCACCTTCTAATACACCTAGTGACATCATACCCATTATGCTTTTAGCATTAACCTTTTTATCTTGCATCTCTACATAAATATTACTTTCAAATTGACTTGCAACTTGTACAAATAAAGCTACTGGTCTAGCTTCAAGTCCTGAAGCGATTTTAACTGTTATTTTTTTCTCTATCATAGTTATCCTCCCTTTTGTCTCTTAATTTTTCAGCAATATTACTTATTTTTCGTAATCGATGATTAACTCCAGATTTGCCTACTGGTGGATCTAGCAATGTACCTAATTCCTTTAAAGTAGCTGATGTATATTCTAACCTTATTCTAGCAATTTCTTCTAAAGGCTCCGGTAAAGAATTAAGACCAACAGTATGATCTATATATTTAATATCTTCTACTTGTCTCACAGCAGCAGATACTGTTTTCTTAAGATTTGCTGTCTCACAGTTAACAATTCTATTAACATTATTTCTCATTTCCTTCAAGATTCTAACATTTTCCAAGTCCATTAGCGCAACATGTGCTTCCATAATATTTAATAAATCAACAATCTGAGATCCTTCTTTTAGATAAGTGATATAATATTTTTTTCTCATTATTGTTTTGGATTCCATACCAAATGAATTAATTAATCTTCTTAATTCTTCGCTTTGATTTTTATGCCCGCTAACAAATTCTAGATGATATGTCTTTTCTGGGTCACTTAATGAACCACTCCCTAAAAAAGCTCCTCTTATATATGCTCTTTTACAACATGTACTTTGTACAATCAAAGGATTTATCCGATGGACTATATGAAGTCTTCCATCTTCTCCAAACTCTGCAATACCTATAGCCTTCAGTATTTTAAGAGCTATCCTAGCATTAGTAATATACATTACATATATTCTACTCTTTTTTAATTGAGTGTTTTTCCTTATTAATACTTCAACATTAATATTAAATGTTTTTTTCAACAATGTAAAGTACTTTCTTGCAACAGCAGCATTTTCTGTTTGTACTTTTATTGTTATTTCATTGTTATTTACTACTTTTATCTTACCACAAATGTTAATAATAGCTGCTATTTCAGCGATTCTGCAATGTCTTGCACTGCCAATATGCCTTGATAATTCTTCTTTTACTTTTGAAGAAAAAGACATATAATCACACCCTATCATTCTAATTATTTTACCCATTATTTGCATATTTATTAGGCTATAGATGGCAAAATGCAGGATTGGTTATAGTTGTTTCAATATAGATATTATAACTTCTGCTAGTTTATCAGAGTTATGTCTAATTAATGTGGTCCCACTTAGTATCTTCAATAATGGAGCTTCTAATACTTTTATTCCTTTATCTTTCAATAAATTTTTATTGTATGTAACAGGTATTGCTCCATCCTCTATGTAGAGTTCTAGAATTTCACTAGGTATTTCTTGGTTATTAACTATAATATAATCTATTATACCTTTTCCTAGATATTTTTCAATAACATTAATATGATCTATTAAATTATAATCATCTGTTTCACCTGGCTGAGTCATTATATTACTTACATAAATGACTGTTGGTTTGGATTCTTTTATTACCTCTGCAATATCTTTTACCAGTAGATTAGGGATAATACTGGTATACAGGCTGCCTGGTCCAAGTACCAATATATCAGCTTCATTAATGTCTTCTATTACTTTATCGTATGGTTTTGGATTTTTGGGATGCAGCCAAACGTCTTTGATGTTTTTTCTATCGTTTTTACATCTTTGAACAATTTCACTCTCCCCTTCCACTAAAACTAAATCATCGAATAGAGCACATAATTCAACGTTTTCTATGGTCACCGGAAGAACCTTGCCTTTTACTGCTAAGACTTCGCTTGTCTTTTCAATTGCTTGTTCAAAACTTCCAAATATTCCATTAAGAGCTGCTAAAAAGAGATTACCGAAATTTTGTCCACTAAGACTTCCTTCTGTAAATCTATATTGAAAAACTTTTTCCATTATGGGTTCAGTTTCAGCTAATGCTAATATACAGTTTCTTATATCACCTGGAGGAAGCATATCTAATTCTCTTCTAAGTATTCCTGAACTGCCTCCATTATCTGAAACGGTAACAACGGCTGTGAGATTTTCGGTATATTTTTTAAGTCCCCTTAACATAGTAGATAATCCAGTACCGCCACCCATAGTTACTATTTTTATGTCGTCCATATCTTGAATCATTTAATAACTCACTCCTCAATGCTAATAATAAGCTACGAAAAATTTAATTCTTTAGTTTTGAATCTTTCTCTATATCTCTGTGATAAATGTTGGTACTGTAATCCTGTTTTAATAATCTATTGTATAGCTCATTAGCCAAAGTGACAGATCGATGTTTACCACCTGTACAACCTATAGCAATAACTAATTGATTTTTACCCTCTTGGATGTAATTTGGAATCAAGAAATTAATCATATCATCCAATTTATCAATGAATTTGTTCGATACATCCCATTTCAGTACATAATCTTTAATCTCCTTTTCATTACCTGATTTCTCTTTTAGTTCTGGTATGTAGAAAGGATTAGGAATAAATCTTACATCAAAAACCAAATCAGCGTCTGAAGGAATCCCGTATTTGAATCCAAAGGATAGAACAGTAATAATTAAATTCTCGTATTTCTTACCTTCTAAAAATATTTTTGCTAATTCTGATTTCAATTCTCTTGTTAGTAATTTACTGGTATCAATGATGAAATTAGCTCTTTTTTTAGCCTGCTCCAATATTTTTCTCTCTTTATCAATACCATTTTGTATTCTGCCTTCTGACACAAGAGGATGTTTTCGTCTTGTTTCTTTGAATCTCTTGACTAGAGTTTGATCGTTAGCATCTAGAAAAAGAACTTCTAATTCATAACCTTCGTTCTCTAATTTCTTTATCTCATTAAGAAGCTCAGTAAATAAATTTCCACCTCTAGTATCTATTCCCAAAGCTACTTTATCTATTCCTGAATCAGGACTGAAACAAATCTGAGCAAACTTATTTATAAGTACCGGCGGAAGATTATCAACACAAAAGAAACCGATATCTTCTAACATCTTTAAAGATATACTTTTGCCTGCTCCAGACATTCCTGTAACAATTACAAACCGCATGAGCTTCATCCTTTCTAGTTCCTATTCTCCAATAATTCTTACTTCTGTTTCTAAATTGACGTGGTATTTATCTCTAACTGTATTTCTTACATGATTAATAAGATTAATGATATCATTGGCTGTTGCATCACCTCTATTGATAATAAATCCACAGTGTTTCTCTGACACTTGGGCATTACCTATTTGGTGACCTCTTAATCCACTATCCATGATAAGCTTTCCAGCATAGTACCCCTCTGGTCTTTTAAAAGTGCTGCCTGCACTTGGATATTCCAATGGTTGTTTTTCTTTACGCTTGTTGTTTAATTCTTCTATCAAACCTTTTATTTTTTCTTTGTTACCTTTTTTACATTTTAATACTGCCCTTAGTACAATATAATCTTTTTGTTGAACTATGCTAGTTCTATATCCTAGTTCTAATTCTTCCTTTGATAACGTTATGATATTTCCTTTTTCATCAATAACATCTGCTGAAACAATAACTTGGGACATATCACCACCATAGGCTCCAGCATTCATATATACTGCACCACCCAATGTACCAGGTATACCTGCTGCAAATTCAAAGCCTTCTAGACTTTCATTTGCTATGATTTTGGCTAATTTTGCCAAGAGTATACCAGCATCAGCGGTAATTGTATCATCTTCAATAGTTACATTATTGAGGTTTTTATATATTTGTATTATAGCACCTCTAAAACCATTATCTTTTACAATTATATTACTTCCGTTACCTACTACATAATAAGGTATATTAAAAGTTTTACATGTCTTTATAGCATGGGATAGTTCATTCACATTACTTGGGCAAACAAATAAATCCGCCTTCCCTCCCACTTTGAAAGTGGTGTGTCTTGACATATTTTCGTCTTTTATGACATTTTCTCTCTTTATTTCCTTGGTTAATTCTTGGGTTATTCTATCTATCTCCATAAATACATCCTTTCATGCTCTACTAATATATTATGTAACTCACTTAAAATAAGTAATATAATTTTTTGCAATAACCTTATTATATCATATTTTTTTATTTTATAGGTTAGAATATCTTGATGCTTTTACAACTATTTATATTGAATTTATACATTTAATATTATTTTAACTAAAATATTACGTTTTTATTGTATAATATATATATTGAGCTTAACATCTATACACCATTTCAATAAGTTCAATATATTTTTCTTGATTTTATAAGTTAAATTAATACATTGGAGGATGAATTTATGGTTAAAGAAGCAACAGGAAAATTAAATTATAAGAAAACTTTTATTCTAGGTTTTGGTTTTTTTGCTATTAGTTTAGTATGGCCCCTTTATAATAACTATGTTCCATTATTTCTAAAAGAATTTTTTCCAAGCCAGTTAGTTGTTAATAGTATCATGACCCTTGATAACATCTTAGCTATTTTCTTAATACCATTTATCAGTGCTGTAAGCGATAATACTCATACAAGGTTCGGTAGAAGAAAGCCTTTTATTATGATTGGTCTTCCTATATCTGCACTTATGTTTATTTTATTACCTATGTTTTCAAATGATTTATTATTATTCTTGATCATAATTACCGTTTTGAATTTTTCAATGGCAATCTACAGAGGTCCAACCGTTGCGTTAATGCCTGATATGATTCCTTCTCACCAAAGAAGCGAAGCTAATGCAGTTATTAACTTCATGGGTGGTCTAGCTGCTGTTTTTGTTTTATATGGTGGTTCTAGATTGTACAAAATCAATAATAATCTACCTTTTGTTGCAACTGGAATAGTTATGCTTATTTCCTTACTTGTTATAATATTCTTCATCAAAGAACCAAGTACATACAGTAAATCTGAATCAGATGAAAAAGTTAAAATAATATCTACACTGAAAGATATTATACGCAGTAAAGACAGCAAAACCCTGCATCTACTTTTTGCCATTCTTTTTTGGTTTATTGGTTATCAAGGGATGGAAGCTACGTTTAGTAATTACATAGTCCATTATATCGGTTTGCCAAAACATGAATCGGGAATTATTCTCAGTGCTTTTGCTGCAGCGTTTTTGATTTTTGCTATTCCTTCAGGGTTTATAGGAAAAAAATTAGGGAAAAGGAAAGCTATTCTTATTGGTTTGACTACTGATGTTTTTATATTTATCATTATTGGTTTAATGGGACCTGTGGGTATCATACCTTTTAATAAGTATACTATGATAGCATTATTAGCGGTAGCTGGTATATTTTGGTCATTGGTTAATATTAATTCTTATCCTTACATAGTTGAAGGTGTTGATGAGACAAAAGTTGGTACTTATACTGGTTTTTATTATTTTTCATCTTCAGTAGCTGCTATAACCGGACCATTGATATTTGGGCTTTTTGTTGATATTATCGGGTTTAATGTTTTGTTTTTCTTGACAGCAATATCATTTGTTGTGGCGTTGTTGTTTATGTATACTATAGTGCAGACTAAAAAAACTGAGTAAATATAGTTTATTTAATATAGTTGGACAACGGTAGTATCATAAAACATAGGGCTGTTATAGAATACATTTTTGGGGATGGCTAAAAGTCTTGGAAGCTAGACTAGGTTTAGCTCTTCATACCCTTAAACGTCCTGTTTAAAGGGTATGCGCTACGCCGTCCATGGCTTCGCTCTACGCTAAACCTAGTCTATCTTCCTTGATATTAACTTTTAAAAATGTATATATAACAGCCCTATGTTTATTTGTGTGTTTTGCCACTCTTTCGGTTAGTAGCTTTAGCAGCTATAGTAATCATATTAATAGTATTATATAATAAACAATTTGTTATTGTTTTGAGATTATTTTATTGTCGGTTATTAGTTTTTCTAATTCTTTGATGGTTATACCTAGGTCTTGGGCTCCTGATAAGTATTTGTGTACATTCATCTGTATGGTGTCTGATACTTTTTTATATTTATCTGAGATAGGTCTAACTATTGATGAGGCTAATGCGTTCTTATAGCCTTGTGATTTGAACAATTCATTTGAGTCCATTATATCAGCGTCTGTCAATAAGCTATTATATCCTGGTATATGTTGACCCTGGATAACTATTGTTTTTTGACCTTCTTCGCTAGAAATATATCTTATGAATTCCCAAGCTCCATCTTTGTTGGATGAGTTTTTGTTTATTCCTAATACATAGCCTCCTATTACACCTCCGTTAGGTAATGGTGCTATTCCAATCTGTTCTTTTTTTAGATTTAGTTGGAGTTGTTCATTGTTAACTAGTTTGGATTGATAGGGCCAGTTTCTTGAAAATACGGTTTTGCCTTGTATAAATGCATCATTGGTATCATTTTCTTTGTAGTATAAAATATCATTTGGTGTGTAATCAGCATCAACGAACATTTTCATTGTTTCCAATCCTGTTTTTAGGGTATGAAATGAGTTAGTGAATTCCGTTACATTTATGGTTAATCCTTCGTACACTCCGGATTGAAATACGAATCCTGTTTCTGTATTTTCTTGTCCTTTATATTTATCTGCTAACTTAGATAAATCTGTATAAGTATAATTACCACTTTCTAATACTTGTGCTTCTGTTTCTTCTACGATATCTTTTCTATAGTATAGTAATCCTAGGTCGAGATAAAAAGGTAATGTGTATTGTTGACCTTCATAATTGCCTGCTCTCATGGCTCCTTCATTGAAGTCAGTTTTCTTATAACCTTTTTCCTGCATTCTTACATCAATAGGCTCTAAATAACCTTCTCCTGCAAATTCTCCTGCCCATGTTACATCCATAGATATGACATCCAAATCGGATGAACCCTTAGATATGGACGTTTTTATTTTATCGTGGACATCAGTATTACTGCCATCAAATTCTACTAATTGAACTTCGTAGGTATCTTGTGATCCATTGAATTGTTCTATTACAGACTTTGTTTCACCGTAATAATCAGCAGTAGCTCCAAATTTAACAACTTTTTTCTTAGCCTGCTCACATCCTGTTATGGATGCTATTATTACTGTAGTAATCAATAGTGTAGTAATTAATTTCTTCATTATTAAGTCTCCTTGTTGAATCTTATGTTTAATTTTTATTATGATTATTTCATATACTTTTTATTTACATAATTGAGTATAATTATTCTTTTTATTCATAATCAGAATATACTAAATGTAGAATCCAAATTTTATTTTTTAATATTCAAAATATATCAAACTATGTCGTGGTAATGTCGTTCTAAATAATGCTATTATTACAGTAAGCCAAAATCCGGATTGTTGAACAAGGCTAAATATAAGCAATAACTGAAAGGAGAATAACATGGCATATGTAACAGGCAAGCACAGTACATATTATGGACCAAGTATGACCTTTTTGAGGGCAGGAAGTGTTTGTAATGAGAATGTTACTGTTTTATGGATAGAAGGTTCATACTATTTTATTGAATATAATATTTCTGGTGGATTAAAGAAAAGAGCTTATGTTAAAAGTAATGCTATCCCTTCACCTGGAGCAATTCCTTCCAAAACTTGGCGTACAACATGTGATAGATATATTCTTAGTGAAGGAGATGTTTATACCTGTCAGGCATCAAGTTACAGTTCTCATAATACCCGTGGTAAAAAAATATGTACTATTGCAAAGGGAACAAGAGTTACATATTTTAGTACAGAAAAACCCAATGGCTGGGCATTTATTGAATTTGAATATCTTAATATGCAAAAGGTCAGAGGTTATTATTGGGCAGGATATATGGGAAGTAGCAAACCATATTTGTCAACCGATGATTTCAGGTCATATAAGCAGTATGATTATATTCCTGCTGGATATCCAATGGCTGGGTATAGTCTATCACAAGGTTTTAATGATAAGACTACACGTAGAAAAGGGCATTTGGGTTACGATATAATAGGTGGAACAGAGGCTGGGGCAATTCATAAGGGAACAGTTGTAGATATTAGAACCCAGTATAGCCAACATGATGGAGTTGGAAAAGCTGTAGTTTTAGAACATGAAATCAATGGAGAAATCTTCTATTCTAACTACCTTCATTTAAGGTCTATCGGTGTTGAGAAAGGGGACATTGTTTATAAAAATCAAAGAGTTGGAACTATTGGTGATACAGGCAGTGAACCTGCTGTACATCTTCATTTAGCGGTGTATACTGACCATCCCTTAATCATAATAAGTGGATATTGCAGTGGTGGTAAGTTTCATCCATATACTTTTGAAAAGACATGTAAAATATCAACATATACTTTGAATAAATACCCTTTATATTTTTATGGTAGCACTGAACGTGATTATGAAAAAAAATATCCACGTTGTAAAGGACTCAGATACTATGACCCTTATGGTGTGATATCAACAGAAGCTAGATTAATCAGCGAATATAGAAATACCTTAATGTAAATCCCATAAAATTATTTATCAAAAATAAAAAGGCAATCTAACCTGAATTAATCCAAGAGTTAGATTTCCTTGATTATTGATTATACTATTAATAATTATCTACAGCTTATTTACCGAATAGACCTTTAATCCAGTTAATGAAGCCTTTCTTTTCCTTATCTTCTGTTTCTGTACTAACAACTGCTTCTTTAACTTTCTTGATTTCTTCAGTTTTCATAATGAATTTAACTGAACCTTCCATGTCTTTTCCAATCCCAGTAAAGCTATTGTATTCATCAGCTAACTTAACAAGTTCATCTTTTACAAGAAGTAAATCATCTAATGACTCTGTTTTTTCTGTTAAGACACTGCTTAATTCTTTAATACCTTCTTGATGGAATCTATTCATATTTACATTGAGTTCTTTTGCTCCATCTTTTAATCTGTTTCCACCATCTACTAATTGATTAGTTGCTGATAGTAACTCTTTATTACCTGTTACTAACTTATCTTTTCCTGCCATAATGGCTTTAGAACCCTCTGAGAGTTTTCCTAATCCATCACTCACTCCTTGTGAACCTGTAACTAATTCCTTGGAACCACCAACTATTTTCTTGGCTCCAGTATCTAATTGTACTGCAGATTGGGATAATTTATCAGCTCCTTCTACAAGTCCTTTGCTTCCTGCTTGTAATAAACCAGCTGTTTCTTTAATAGTGTCTGTTCCTTTTCCAAGTTCACCTAATCCAGCAGTTAATTTTTGTTGACCTTTTTTGAAATTGTTTAATTCATTTGTCATATTGTTAGAACCGTCTTCAACAGCTTTTAGACCAGCTTCAATCTGCTTTAGAGTTGCTAACATTGGACTCTTAGGGTCTTGTTGTTTTACTGCTTTAATTAAGCTTTGTACTCCTTTTAAGCTTGCAGTCACACCTGTAGTTATTTGTTTTTCACCAGCTATTAATTTGTCTGTTCCACCAGTTAGGGTTTTTGCACCTGTTTCTAATTCTTTTGTACTGCTAGTTAGTTTTCCTAATCCATTAGAAAGCATAGTAGCTCCATTTGCAAATTCTCCTGCTTTTTCTGCAAAACTAGTTGCTCCTGCTCCAAAAGCTTTTGCACCTGTTCCAAATTCTCCTGCACTATCTACAAACAGTCTTATTCCCTCAGCTACCTTTGTTGCACCTTCGTAAGCTGAACCAATTCCCAAATCCAATTTGCTGACTCCATCAATTAGTGCTGTGCTACCTTGACCTAATTCTACTACACCAGCTCTGAATTTCACTAGATTATCAGCAAGTTCTGTTTGTCCATCTGATAAAGTTTTTGTTCCATCTCTTAGTTTACTGGAAGCTGATTCCAATTCATCCGCTGAATCAATCATTTCGCTTATACTTCCTAGGTCACCTTCTTCGTCAATTTTTGGTAACTCACAGGTTGCCACTGACATAATAGGTCCTAATTCAAATTCTTCTGCATCTGCTTCTATTACTAGTTTTTCAGGGATATTGATATCTGTTGCATCTTCAGGTATCAATTCGTTTAAACCTGGTACTGAAACATAAGTTACTATCTGGTTATTTCCTTCAGTTATTATTTTACCTGAGTTAACCTCTACATTACTAAAAATATCATCTGGTAGGATTACCACTGAAGCTACCATGAAAGGTGTATATATATCTTTTGTTTCACCATTTATCACTGTTTGGTGTTTTTCTTTATTGATTGTTTCTAACTCTATTTTTACTTTACCTGATTTACCTGGTAACTCTGATGGTTCTATTTTACTGCCATCCAAGTAATAGTTCACTTTAATTTCTACAGGAATCTCTTTATCTGTGTTACCTTGATAGAATAAATCATTTCCTTCAAGTTCCCATACTATATTTTCACCATCTATACTAGGTTTCTCTTCACCTTTTACATTTTTTATATCAGTTAGAGAAGAACTATCAACTACCTTTTGACCTTCTACATCTGAATGTATCTGATCACTTACTATAATTTTTTCAACTTCTCCTGCTGAGGATAGATTAACATATACAGTTTCGTCTTTTTTGATGGTACCATCAGCAGCAAAAGATAAACTACTAGTTGTCATTAGTAAAACAGTTGCTAAACTACATATCTTTTTAATTCTTTTATTCATACTATATCATCCTTCCTTAATTTCTGCGCCATTTTCTACTAGTTTTTGCTATAAATCCTTCAAATAAGAGGAGAAGTGCTGGTAACATGAATATGATTACGAACATACTGATTATTGCACCTCTTGAAATCATACCTGTTAAACTTTTTATCATTTCCATATCAGCGATGAATCCGACACCTACTGTTGCACCAAAGAATGTTAAGGCACTAGTTACTATTGATCTGACTGAACCTAGAAGACTAAGTCTCATAGCTTCGATTTTATCATGTCCATGTCGCAACTCTTCTCTGAATCTAGTGGTTAATAATATTGCATAGTCTACTGTTGCTCCCAATTGAATGGTTCCAATTACGATTGAGGATACAAATGGGATAGTCGTATTAGTATAGTAAGGTATTCCCATATTAATAAATATCGCAAGTTCTATAGTTCCTACTAGGATAATAGGAATTGATACAGAACCGAATACTAATAGTATAATTGCGAATACTGCAACAATTGATGCTATACTTACATTTTTGAAGTCCACATCTGCTAACTCGACCAAGTCTTTTGTCAATGCACCTTCACCTGTAACCATACCGTTTTCATCATATTTTTTAACGATATCATTCATATCTTGTAATTGTTTGTTTTGTTCATCTGTAGCGGCTTTGAAACTTGAATTAACCAAGATGAGTTTGTGACCATCTTTTTCAAGTATATCCGTTAACTTATCTGGTACATATTCATAAGGTATTGCAGGACCTACTAATTTATCGTACCCAATAACTGACTGAACTCCTGGTAATTGCTCGATTTCTCCTAGCATCTCTTTTGCTTGGTATGATGGAGTCTCGGAATCAATAACAATCATATGGGTAGTAGTCATATCATAACCTGTTTTCAGCTTATCAAGTGCCACTATTGAATCAAGATTTCTTGGTAGTGATTCATCTAGGTTATAATATACTTCTGTGTTGGCTTTACCATATATAAAAGGTATGAATAATAGAACAAACAATACTACAAATTTCTTATAGTGTTTTGTTACAAAATTAGCTGTACCATTAAATGATGGTAATACCGTACCATGATTGAATCTGTGTATAACTTTATTGAAAGTTAGTATAAGTGCTGGCAGAATAGTTATCGTACATATTACACCTATGAAAACTCCTTTTGCCATTACAAAACCTATATCTTTACCTAATCCTAATTTCATGACTGCTAAAGCTAAGAAACCTGCAATAGTAGTTAATGAACTACCTGCAATTGATGTTGCTGTCTTAGTTATTGCAACAGCCATAGCTTCATCTTTGTTACTGTTAATCTTCAGTTCATCTTCATATCTATGTAATAAGAAGATTGAGAAGTCCATGGTAACCCCTAACTGGAGTACTGCCGCCAGGGACTTGGTTATATACGATATTTCTCCTAGGAAAATGTTAGTACCAAAGTTATATAATATAGCCATACCTATTGCGGCTAAAAAGATCAATGGAACAATTGTTGATTCTAATGTCAATGCTAAAACGATTGTAGCTAATACAACTGCTAGTAAAACATATATTGGTGTTTCTTTATCAGCTAATTTAATCGTATCTCTAAGTATTGCTGACATACCACTTAAGAAACATTGTTTGTTCATTATTCCTCTAATGTCTTCTATTGCTGTCTGAGTTGCATCTGATGCAGCTTCATGGGTGAATTCTATCATCATCAATGTTGAATTCTCGCTGTAGAATACATCTTTTATATCACTTGGCAGAAATTCTTTAGGTATAGTGATATCCATTAAATCACTGATCCAAAGGGTTTTTTCAACACCTTCTACTTCATCTATTTTTTCTTTTAATTTAATTACATCTTTTGATTCCATATCTTCAATAATCAGTAACCCTGTGGCTGCTTTATGGAATACTTTATCAACTATTTCTTGACCTTTCATAGAATCTAACTCTTCTGGTAAATAAGTTAGTAAGTCATAATTGACTCTTGTATTAGTCATACCATAAAGTGATGGTATCATCAACAAGACACCAATTAGTAAAACTAATTTTCTATGTTTTACAATCATTCTTGCAAACTTTTTCATGTTATCCTCCCTTTCTGCAATCATCAGTCCTTTTAAACGTCTACTACTATTCAAGCATTTTCCTTATTACATTGAAAAGAATTGGCTTCATTTCATCTATGCTTGCTGGCTCTTTTAGGATAATTGAGCTATAACAAGTTGAACCAACTAACTCGATAATAAGAAATAATGTTTTATCCACATCTTCAACAGGAATATTATGGTCTTTTAACTTACCTAAAAATGTTCTGTATATTTCATCCATGTCCTTACTTAATTCAGGACCACTTAATGCTTTTCTATACAATCCCCACGATAAGTTTTTGTAGATGAGACTTAAAAGAATAATATTATCCTTGAGGTATTCTATTGTATAATTAGTAAAGAATATAATAGCATCAATAAAGTTTTCATGTTCTTTATCCATAGTTTCTTCAAACGCTTCTTTTATGATAACTGAACTTTTCTTTAAAATTATATTATCAAGTATTTGATTCTTATCTCTAAAATAGAGGTAGAAAGTACCTTTAGCCACACCTGCCTTTTTTACAATATCGTTTATTGCAGTCTTATCAAAACCTTTAGTTGTAAACAATTCATATGCTGAACTAAAGATAGCGTTCTTCTTTTGCTTTTTATTCTCTATAATCTTACTCATAGCACACCTTCAATCTATATTTGACCAACGGTCATTTTTTAATTTAAGATTATTATATTCTCAAAATGACCAACGGTCAATATTAATTTTCTATAAAAAAAAGCTATGAATTTTAATTTTCATAGCTATAATTACTAAATAAAATCTATTATTAATTAGTTAAATCAGATTATATTATAATCTTAAATAAAATATATTTTTTGTTGTGGGATAACAATAAAATTTTATTCTTGAGCATCAATAATATCAAATAACATATTATTGACTATTTTTATGAATTTATTTTTATTTAATCTATAATATAATCTTTTATTTTTACCTGTCTCAATATCAAATATTCCTAATGTACTCATTTTTTTAATATGATAGCTCATAGTTGCAGTAGTTATACCTAGATGATCTGCCAATTCTTTGCTATACCATGATCTTTTGCCTAACAAATCAATTATTTTGAAACGATTATCATCATTGAGTAGCTTTATCAGCTCTCTATATTCCATCTTCTTCATGTTATCATCATATTTTTGTTCTAATCCATACCCATAGGTGATAGTATAAACTCCGTCTTCAGTATATCTGAGTCCACAACCTATTTCGCTGAAATAACATATATAAAACTTAACTTCTTTATCTATAACTACATCTTTATCTATCAGCATAACCATATTATCAAAGAATTTGTCATAATCTTCTTTTATCAACAATCTATGCTCATTTAATTTTTTATCCATGAAGTCTTTAACATCTTGTTCTATGGATTCAAAGAATTTATTATAATATTCTCTTAGCGTTATTACCAATCTTTCTTTCATTTCATTAGGATACCTGAAGTAATCCATGTATATTTCAACTTTATCCAAATCCTGCATATCATTTCGCAAATCATCCTCAATGACTGTTTGTATTTGTTTTTCACTAGCATCTTTTGGAATATCAAGCTCCAGTTTTTGAATAATTATATTAACTAAGTCCTCCCCAGACATCTTATCCATATTATCAAGTAATATACCAATATCATTGATATCTTCATCTATTGCGTAGAAAATTACTGCAAACAATCCTTTGCAAAACTTACCGCAATAATATTCCATATCCCTTTTTAATATAGGATCCATATTGTCTTGAACATACTTGACATATTCTGAAATGTCATTATTCAGTTTAAATCTTTTTGCATAATCTGGCCACTCATTAGCATTGATTATCCTAGTAATTGATTGTATGAAATCTATTACTATATTATAATTTATATCAGATACCATTACATCACTCCATCAACTTTCTGCCTCAGCAACTTTTAAAGTGTCTTTAACCCCAACGATTGATTCATCATTCTCAATTATTTTATTCATTTTCTTAATCATGTATATTGCAATCAAGAATATACCAACCCCTGCATATATCATTATAATATATGTTGGTATTAAATCAAGTAAAAATCCATGTAATAAGTAACCTAGAGGTGAAATCGCCATACAAAGTGTACCATTCAATCCCATCACTCTACCTCTATATTCATCATCTGTAGTCTTCTGTATATAAACAGCCATAGGAATATTGATTAGTACAAGAATACATCCCATAAGGAAGAATAGAATACTATAATATACAGCTACAAAATTGTTAATATCAAGTAATCCAGTAGCTATTAATGGAACACTGAAAAGTATATTTATAATACCCAACCCAATTACGAAAAGACCCATTTTCAATGGCTTCAATACTCCCAATTTATTAGCGAATGTAATTGAAACAAATAAAGAACCTATTGCCAGTGCAGATTCAATAATACCATATATCTCATCTGACATATTGAATTGAACAACTACAATATGTGGTATAGCAACATTTATAGCTGTAAACAGAAAATTGATGAAAACAGCAACGGATATAACACTAAATATTAAGCTTTTAGTTTTAATATAAGCAAATCCTTCTTTAATATTAGCAAAAAAGTCTACTTCTTTGATAACTATTTTTTCTACGCTTTTTTCTACTTTCCAATAAAAATCAATAAAGTATTCTGAGAAAGTTGATAATACAAATGATATACCATTAAATAGTATGAACATGGTTGGGGGCACTAGTGCATAGACAATACCACCTATAATCGGTGCTAATACACCTGTTAAACTATTCATAGCTTGGTTATATGAATTCACTTTACTTAAACTGGATTCATCTACCAAGTTAGGTAAAGCTGCATCAAAAGCTGTTGCAAACAATGCATTAAGTATTGAAAGTAAAACTGTTGACATATATATTATCCAAAGTTCCAATCCAAAAATCTGACTTAATCCAAAAGCGATAAACATTATAACGCCACTAAAGAAATCTGCTAACAGAACCATTTTCTTTCTATCCACCCTATCAGCTATAACTCCTCCAATAGGACCAAAAATCAATGCAGGTATTGTTGATAGTAATATACTTATAGAGAAGTTAAGAGCAGAACCTGTTATTTTTAATATGTACAGCCCCATAGCAAATCCATAAATACGTGTTCCAAATAAAGATACTAGTTTTCCTAATAAAAACAAAATTGTATTTTTCTTAGTCTTATTCATATTTAATATATCCTCCAGCTTCAATTCTTTCAAATGATTATTTAACTAAAGTTATATTATATAACCATCTAATATATATTATATTATATTTACATCTTATATATTTGTCAATAAAAATTTATAATTAATTTATTATTTTTTTGGAGCACTAAGTTTATTACCCTATATATAATCAGCAATACAGCAGTTTCAACATTCAATAAATATATAAAGCCACACACTTCAAACCAATGTTATATGTTCATCTAATATACATCCTTACATAATTTCAATGAAAAATAATAAACGCCTACATAAACTGAGATTACTTTTATGTAGGCATCTATCATATAAATTCATATATTATATTTTTCTTATTTCATATTAATATAATGCACATAACTCCTTAGCTATCTTAGCTGCCACTCTTGCATTATTATATACTAATTTTTTATTAGAATATAGACTCTTTCCTTCTGTTATATGATGTATTTCAGATAAAATGAAAGGTGTAATATTCTTACCCTTAATCCCTTTTTTCTCTGCATCTTGTACAGCTTTGTCAATGGCATTATTTATGAAATCATAATCCATCTCATATTCTTCTGGTATTGGATTACCTATAACCATACCACCTTTTATATTTAAATCTTCTTTTACCTTTATTGCTTTAGCGATTATTTCCGTAGAATCTGCATTATAATCTACACTATACCCACTTTTTCTAGTATAGAAAGCAGGAAAATCATTAGTTCCATATCCAATAACTGGAACTCCTTGAGTCTCTAAGTATTCCAATGTTAGACCAATATCTAATATAGATTTCACCCCTGCACTTACAACAGCTACATTAGTATTAGCCAGCTCCATCAAATCAGCAGATATATCAAATGTCTGTTGGGCATTTCTATGAACTCCTCCGATACCTCCTGTTGCAAACACCTTGATTCCTGCCAAATTAGCAATGAGCATTGTAGTGGCAACTGTTGTTGCTCCATCAAGTTTACTGGCTATCAACATGGGAACATCTCTTCTACTTGCTTTTCTTATCCCTTTGGTTTCTCCAAAGTAAACAAGTTCTTCATCAGTTAATCCCACTTTCATTCTACCACCAATAATAGCTATAGTAGCAGGTACTCCACCTTCTTTTCTGATTTCACTCTCACAGGTCTTAGCACTCTCTATATTTTCTGGATATGACATTCCATGAGATATTATAGTCGATTCAAGTGCTACAACAGGTTTATTTTCCTCTAACGCTCTTTTAACTTCTGGCTTGATATCCATATAATCTAACATTCTATCTCCTCCATTATTTTATTAATACTTTCTATACTCATATTTGGATTAACCGTTTCGTGATGTTTTAGTGCCAATATTGCAGCTGCTGTAGAAAATTTTGCAATCTCATCAATACCCTTATCATATAGATTCCCATATACAACTCCTGCCATAAAGGCATCTCCTGCACCTGTAGCATTCACCACACTTATTTTTGGTGCTTTATATGTATTAGTATAGTCACCTTCTCCGTAATATACCCCTTTCTCACCCAAAGTAATAAATACTCTCTTAACACCTTGATCAATAAAATAATCAACTGCCTTCTTAAGACCACGAGCATCTTCTATCTTAATATCCGAAAGGAACTCTGCTTCGTGCTTATTAAGTTTTATTGTATGAAAACCACCAATTATATCTTTTACTCTTCTTGATTTCCTTATTGATACAGGGTCCAATAATATTTTTTTATCTTTAAAATTGTTTAAAATGAATTCTATGACTTGTCTTGATAAGCAGGTATCAACAACTATGACTTCAGAATTCTTGATTATATGATACTTACTTTTAATGAATTCTGGTGTCATTCTATCAACAATGCTCATGTCTGATAAAGCTATGGACATATCACCTTTTACATCCATGATCGCTAAATAAATTGATGCATTCTGATCTGGTAATATCAGAGAATGTTCCATATCAATACCTACCTGATTACATTCATCAATAAGTCTCTTACTATTCATATCACCTCCTGTTGCTGAAATAAGTTTTGTATCAATTCCTAATCTAGCCAAATTTTCAGAGATATTCCTCCCTACACCACCAAGACATATTTTGATATGTCCAGGATTAGAATCTCTCTCAATAAGTTTTTCTTCAGTAAATCCATGAATATCAATATTAGCTGCTCCAATTACTGTTACATAATCGGACTTATTCATGACATATCCTCTCCCTTTGATATAACCTTTTTTTATTAGATTAGTAATATGAACCCCAACTGATGAACGAGTAATATTAAGCTTTTCACCTATCTCTTTCTGTGAAATAAGTGGGTTTCTTTTAATCAATTCTAATATTTCCTTTTCTCGACCAGTCATAACCCTCTCCTTAATATGTGCTTATATTATAAGCTTTTGCTTATTAAGTATATATTAGCATTTTATCACCATTTTCCCAATGTATTATTCAATATTTTTCATTAGTTTTAATATATATTATTTTTATATTTATTTTAATAAGTATTTAGTCAATTCACTTTTATTTTTATAATTTACAAACCAAATAGATCTCCAAAATACCCATCATTTATTTATTAATTTCATATTTAATAGGATATAATTTTTATACTTTCAAATAATACATATATATGTTAGAATATCCAAAAGAAAAAGGAGATTAACCAAATGGACTATAATTATCAAAAATCTTATTGGAATAAGATGGCAGATAGTAAGAACTTTACTACTCCATTTCAATTTAATGTTTTTTCTAAGTATATATCTAAAAATGATACAATCTTAGATATAGGCTGTGGTTATGGAAGGACTTTAGACCAATTATATGAAAAGGGATACAACAATTTATATGGAATTGATTTCTCTAAGAATATGATTGACAGAGGAAAACTTCAATATCCTCATCTTAATCTAAAATGCACAGATAGTAAGACTTTAGAATATGAAGATAACTCTTTTGATGCTGTTATTATACTTGCTGTTCTAACTAGTATTATCAGTGATAATGACCAGAGAGCATTGATATCTGAGATCAGACGGATTTTGAAACCTAAGGGCGTCATTTATATAAATGATTTCTTGATTAATTCTGATGAAAGAAATGTTAAGAGGTATAATGTTTTTCATAACAAGTTTAATAAGTATGGTGTGTTTGAATTACCAGAGGGTGCTATTATGAGGCATCATACGGTGGATTGGATTAGGGAATTGCTTAGTTGTTTTGATAGGATTGAGTTTAAAGAGATGTCATATACTACGATGAATGGTAATACTTCCAAAGGGTTTTATTATTTGGGTAGGAAGGAAGTATAGGGGATAGTTAGTTTTTAGGTTGTGAACGGGAATAGTTGATTGAGGTTATAGGGTTCGTTTTACTTGCCTTACTCCAAAGGAACGGTCTGCGTAAAACGAACCCTATAACCTCTTCTCTGATGGCTACTTATTATGATGATTTGTTATTTTAGTTAGTAATTTATTGTAGTTTACTTGTAATTTCTTAAATATACTGATTTGTTTTTTATTGATTATCAAATAGCTCACAATATAAGTTGTAGAATGATTCAAGGGCTAGGATTATTTCTTTTTTTTCGCCTTCGGTGGCTTTTGTTTCATCGTCTACATAATCGTTGATAGCGTCTTTTACATCTGCTTCATATCTTACGACATTATTGAGGATACTTGCTACGTGTATTTGTCTAAGGGAGCCTACAGTATAGATAGCAGATGTCTCCATATCTGAGCCTAGGACGTTCTTGGAATTCCAATGTTTCATTATTTCACGTTCATTATCAATATAAAAAGAGTCATGACTTCTTGTAATACCCATAAAAGTTTTGTAACCTAATTTTATGCTTGTATCATTTATAACTCTTAGAAGATTGAAGCTTGCTACTGCAGGATAGTTATCACTTACGTACATTCTTGAAGCTCCTTCTTCTCTAACTACACCTGTAGGTATTATCAAATCTCCAATATCAATCTGGTTATTACAAGCACCTGCACTGCCTATTCGAATAAAGTACTTTGCACCACAAGCTATTAGTTCTTCAAGGGCAATAGTTGCTGAAGCACCACCTATACCAGTTGATGTCACTGTAATTGGCATTTCCTTATATGTCCCTTTGATAGTTCTAAACTCACGATTATAAGCAACTTCTTCCCAAGTATCTAAAAAGCCGGCCACTCGTAGTACACGTTCTGGGTCTCCAGGCAATATAACCATTTTTTCAATGTCATTGTCACTACATAGTATATGTGGTTGTTTCATATAACTCCTCCTTTGTAAAAAATATTAATTAGTTTTATTATAACACTAGTCGAAGAAGTTTTTAACATATTTTTACTTTTTTTATTCTGCTATCTATAAAAATAATTTCAAACAATACTAAGTAGTACTATTGTGAACTAATACCAAGAGCCTAGTAAATGTCATTTCTTTAATTTTGAATGAGGATAAGAAGGTAAGGTACTCTAGGTGTTACGTTAAGTAAACCATGGACGGTGAACGCTTTCCTTTAATCAGGACGATTAACGGAAAGGAAAGTAACACCTAGAATACCTTACAGAAGCCACTGGACTTAAGGAAAGATTAGAGATATGGTATTGACGGAAGTAATATAATTTTACTAGGTCTAATCCTCTTTAATCTATATAAAAATGACCTTAAATTTATTGGTAAATTATTTTTTATTATTAAGTAATAAGCGTAAATTCATAAATCTAAACAAATTATATTATTCGTATATAAAAATATTAGTTGTAAATATAACCAATATATATATATGTATTTTATCTAAAAATAACAAAAATAAAAAACATTGTAACCTTTTTATAGTTTATTACCCTTATATAAAATTAAGCTATTTTTTATATAATTACAAAGTGACGAATTTCTATATTAGTATTGTATAAAAAAATATAAATAGTATAATTAATTATGTAAAAATTGAAAAAATATATTCGTAAAAAAATATAAACCTAGCAATTTAATAATATTTTTTTGTTATTGATGCTGCAGCTTTAATATAAAATTTAAAAAATACTTATAATAAATTAGTATGAAGGAGAATATATATGAATAGAAATAAAATCAAAATAATTATTGCAATATGTTTAGTAAGTGTTTTATATTGTCAAATTTTTAGTGAGGTTACTAATGCAACAAACAATTATGTAGGTACAGTTAACTTAAATCTTAATAATGATGGATCTAATATGATGTCGGATCTACAAGAAGCAAAAATATCTATAAATGATACAAAAATTGAAGAAAATGATTTAAGCATTCACGCTACAGTAACATATGATAATAATAATTATCCCTTGTACCTAAAAACACAATTAAGGAAGTCTTTAACATTAGATGAGGTGCTAGTGGGTAGCAACCCATATGATAAATCCAATAATTTTAACGTGGTTTTTGTATCTACAATAAAAAATTCTAAGAATAAGAACTGCTTTGTTACTAAACATAATTCAGAAAATAATAGTGATATCTTACAGATATACTTATTGAAAAATGATACAAGAGAATTTTTTATGTTTGAATTACCATTACATGTTCTTAATAATTACAATAGTAAAACTAATTATAATGTACCGATGATAGAAAATATTGAAGATGAGCATTGGTGGATCAAAACGTTGAAACCTGTTAAAAATGAAAGAGTACTCACCAAAATGTCTCCAGTTGAAGATGATGAATATTTTGACACAATATTATATAATGGACCAGAAGATTGTTATAAATATACAATTAAGCTTAAAGCGTCATCAACGGTATATTCATATGAAGGTAGTGATACTCAGGAAGATGATTCATATTTAAGAATGGTAGAACAAAAATACTATTGCAATGGTAAAGAGTATGATAAAACTTTTTTAGGAGTCTATAATTGTCTTGCCCAATCAGCACTTGTCTCTAAAACTTATACTTATAATGCAGCAATTGATACAATTCGAAGATTTGAATGGGGATATGATGTACACACTGATGAAGGTGGATTATCAATAAGTCCTGGATTATGGATTGGAAAAGTAGTTGGTGCAGGAATTACATGGACACCATATACGTCAACATTTAAATCAAGTGGACATAAAACTTTTGATGATGACGATGAGCTTAGAGGTTGTAAGATAACTATGAAAAATGCTTTAACAAAGGTAGATGATCAATATTCTCTAACTATTAGAAAATACAATGAAGGTTCTCAGAGTGGATTTTTTGAGTGTTTATAGAGAGGGACTTTTATGAAGAAAAAATACTTTTATATGTATATATCAATTATAATAATACTTTTATTATATATAATTGGAATTAGAACTAAATTGCATAATGTTGAAAATTCTAATAATAATGAAGAAATAATAATTATGAATGATCATCTACTTAGCATGAATCTTCTTACTGAATTAGAAGATGATAAAATATTAGAAGATGATTCATATATCAAAATACAAAATATTATTGATGCATTAGAAGTAGCTGATATTACCTACACATATATATTTAGAAGTGACAGTATATTCATTGGTACATTTTATCAAACATATATATCTCTTCTAAAACAATATAATATTGAATTAATTAAAACTGGGACTATTAAAGATAAAAATAGATTTAATGATATCATTAATGATTTAAACATAATAAAAAAGTGGTTAGAAGATAGATATCATAATGATAATTTTACTCCATATTCGTTTAGAGAGTTAAAGGAACAGTTTTATAGTAAGTTAAAATATTATAAGTTTGATTAACATATTTTTTAAGTAAACTATAAAGATGTAAAATAGTGCTATCTTTGATAAGTTCAGGGCATGTTTGCTAGGTTTCCTAGTATTCATGCCTATTTTAGGCTATTAACATGTTTAATGACATTCCAATACATCCCATGATTATATGTTTTTTTATCCTCCTATAAACGTCACTTTTTGATAACATATTATCTCATACTGAAAAATATACTGTTCAAAATAAAAAAAGAATTATAAATCGTACAATTTTGCAGTACTTCCGTAAATACCATATCTCTAATCTTTCCTTATATCCAGTGGCTTCTGTAAGGTATTCTAGGTGTTACTTTTCCTTTCCGTTAATCGTCCTGATTAAAGGAAAGGCGTTCACCGTCCATGGTTCACTTGACGTAACACCTAGAATACCTTACCTTCTTATCCCCATTGAAAGATTACAGATATGGCATTTACTAGGCTCTCGGTTATATTTACAAAAGTACCTTGCCACTGTTATATTTCCTATTACCATCTTACTTGATTAATCTAGCCTCAAGCTTCACAGAACGAGCCAAGTAGATGGGGGGATGTGTGCAATAAAGATGTGACTTTTAAAGGAGCCTTAGAAAAGCTTGGTGAGTGGAAGAGGTATTTCCGTTAAGAAGCTTACTTGTTTGACCGCTAGGGAGTTTGTAAGCTTTAGGAAATACCTCTGGAACGAACCTTAGCTTTTCTTAGGCTCCTTTAATCTGAACTACTTTATTGCACCCATCCCTCCATCTACGACCGTCTTGCACTATAATTACCATTAACCTATTTTGCAAATAAATAAAAATAAGTTCTACGTTCCTATTTATTTTTCATAAATGCTTCCACTTCATTCTTAAACGGCAAAGAAGTCTGTGCCCCTAATTTAGTCGTAACCAAAGCTCCCACAGCATTTGAATACTTCAACCCATCCTCTATATCATCTGATTCAATAAGCTTTATCCCTAATGCCGCATTAAAAGCATCTCCCGCCGCAGTACTATCAATAGACTTTACAGTAAACGAACCTGCACTAATTGTATTATCCTTATCAATATACATACTTCCTTGTTCACCAAGTGTCACAACAACACTATTAGCGCCTCTTTCAATTAATTCCATAGCACCTTCTTTAATATCCTCTTTTCCTGATATCTTCTTCAACTCTGTCTCATTAGGTGTAATTATATCTACATACTTGAAAATATCATTAGGAAACTCTTTTGCTGGCGCTGGATTAAATATAACTTTCACGTTATTATCACTAGCTATTTTAACCGCCTTCATAACTACATTAATAGGAATCTCCAATTGAACAAGTATACAGTCCGCTGACATTATCAATGCTTCATTAGCCTCCAGCCATTTCTCATCAATCTTCCCATTGGCTCCTGGATAAACAACAATAGTATTATCACCATTATCCGCAACTGTAATCATTGCTACACCACTTGGTCCCTCTACTACATTTACACCTTCAACATTTATACTTTCTTTTGCAAGATTATCCTTTAGCTGTTCACCAATACTATCATCACCAACAGCTGCAATCATCGTAACTTCTGCACCAAGTCTTGCTGCTGCTACAGCTTGATTAGCACCTTTACCGCCGAATACAGTATTAAAAGACATAGCTGACAATGTTTCCCCCAACTTAGGTAATTCATTGGTTTTTAATACGTAATCCATATTAGTACTACCCACAACAACAATTTTCATATATTTAAACCTCCTTGTTCAGTACTATTCATACTTGCTTATCATAGATTCAAGTATCTCCAAGAACTTCTCATTATCTGACTTTACACCAACATGAATGTTAGGTTTGTTATCTGTAACTCTAAAAACATCTGTAACAGTTTTTCCTCTAGTGATATCACTTTTAAGTTCTACATCCACATAATAATCTTCTGTTTCTAGAACAGAGCTATCAATAAGTGTCGCTGCCGCTAATGGATCATGCATAACTCCACCATTAGGGTTATAAGGACTTTCTCTATCTATTGTATAATCTATTAATTTTGCTACTACCTTAGCTACCTTGTTATTATACTGGTGTATTCTTTTATTTTGTTCTTTTGTAACAATAGTTTCATGAGTGACGTCTAACCCAACCATCACTAAATCTATGCCTGAATCAAATACTATTTTTGCTGCTTCTGGATCAGCATAGATATTGAATTCAGCAGCTGGGGTAGCATTACCTAGATTGACTGCTCCACCCATAAAGACAATACTATCAATCATTTTCTTTAATTGTGGATATTTCAACAATGCTACTGCAATATTAGTTAAAGGTCCAAGAGCTAAAATCTTGAGTCTGCCATCTGCTGCTAATGCTTCTTCATATATAGTATCTATAGCATCTTTTTCATAATAAGGCATTACAGGTTCTGGTAATGTAATATTGCCTAAACCAGAAACACCATGTACAAATTCTGCATTAACTATTTTTCTCACAATAGGATTCTTGACTCCTATTGCAACTTTTACATCTTTTCCTGAGAGCTCTACTATCTTTCGTGCATTATTAGAAGTCTTTTCTATCCCAACATTTCCTCCTACACTTGTAATAGCTCTAGTATCAAATTTTTCACATGCCAAACACATTAGTATGGCGGTTGTATCGTCTGTACCTGGATCTGTATCTATTATAATAGGTATTTTTGTCATTACTTTGCCTCCCTAATTATATTTCTTTAGATTATCATATAACATATCTATAAATTTTTCTCTGTCCAAATCAAAAACAACGTTGACATTTTTTTCTTTTCCACTAGTATCATAATAATCAACAACTGTTGCTCCAACTGTTAGCTCTCCTGATATATCTATCTCAACATTGTGTTTTTCAGTAATGAATATGCTTGGGTCTATGACATATGCTACAGCACAAACATCATGTAATGGCGGACCATCAAAGCCAAAATTAGGGTTCATATGAAATATCCCAAAATAATCAAGGAGTTCAGCTACTAATTTACTGGCTTTATTTCCAATACTTCTAATACGTTCTGTCTCATCTTTAAAAACCTGAGCTTTATGAGTTACATCAAGTCCACACATAGTAACTGGTAATCCTGAACGATAGACTATATCAGCAGCTTCTGGGTCAACAAGTATGTTAAACTCAGCAGCTGGTGTCCAATTACCGCCGAAACATGCTCCACCCATTAATACAATTTCTTCTATGTTGTCTTTAACACTAGGATACGCTAAAAACAGATTAGCTATATTAGTTAAAGGACCTGTTGGTATGAGAGTTACTTTCTCTTTGGATTCATTTATTATTTCATACATTAATTCTATAGCTGATTTTTCACTTTTTTCAAATGATGGCTCAGGTAATTCTGGTCCTTCTAGACCACTTTCACCATGAACTTCTGCTGCTGTTATCAAATCTCTTATAAGAGGTTTAGTTGCCCCTTTTGCAACTTCTTTGTGTATATCTAAATAACTTAATACTCTTAATGCATTATTAATTGTTTTGTCTCCTGTCTGATTTCCTGCAACAGTTGTGATACCTTTTACATCTAGTTTTTCACTTCCAAGAGCAAGTAATAAAGCAATCGCATCATCATGTCCAGGATCGCAATCAATAATTACTGGTTTAGCCATAATTCATCCTCCTACGCATATAGTAATTTTAATATATCTAAACAAGCAAAAAGACTATGTTGAAACTATTTTCGTAAAAACATTAATCTTTTTGCTTATAATTATCATCTTTATACAAAATAAAGCCTATATATTATTATTGAACAAGACTTTATGATCTCCAATCAATAATAATATTAATGGCTTTATTCATTAATTTTATAATTGTTTTATCTTCTGTTTCTTAATCCTTTTAATCTGAGATTGTTTTCTTGATGCATATATAACTAATCCGATTAGTGTTGCAATATATGGAATCATATATATAAATTGTGGTGGCACTCTTAGGGTTTGTAGATTGTTAGCCAATGCATCTGCAAATCCAAAGAATAATGATGTAAGGAATGTTCCAATAGGTGTAGCTCCACCCATTGCTTCTGCTGCCAAAGCGATGAATCCTCTACCAGCTGTCATATTTCTTGTGAAATATGGAAGATATCCCATTGACATATAAGCTCCACCAAATCCTGCAAACATCCCACTTAAAATAAGAGCGATATATTTTATCTTTCTTACACTAATACCTACTGAATCAGCTGCATTAGGATTCTCTCCAACAGCTCTAATCTTAAGTCCTAGTGGTGTTTTGTATAATAAATAGAAAATGAATATTACTGATAATATTGATATATAAGTCAAAGCGTTATGACCTGAAAAAATAGGTCCTATTATTGGAATCTTCTCTATCAAAGGTATATCAATATTAGGTATTACCTTACTTTTCAATCCTGAAGAAACACCTTTGTTGTTAGCAACTAAGAATAGAACAAATACTGTTCCACCAGCTGCCATAAGGTTAAGAGCAATACCTGATAGGATTATATCCGTCTTAAGGTTAAGTGAGAAGTAAGCTAATAGTAAACCTACCAAAGCACCTACAATAACTGCACCTAATAATCCGATCCAAGCACTTTGTGTTGTTGCACTTATAATAACACCTGCTAAAGCCGAAGTTAACATAATACCTTCTAGTGCAATATTGATTACACCAGCTCTATCTGATATAAGCGCACCAAGAGCAGCAAATAGTATAGGAGTCGTTACCCGTAACACAGAATATCCAAATCCAGTAGTAAAAATAATATTAAATAACTCAGCCATATTATTTTACCCCCTTCACGCTTAATTTTTTAGCTTCTTTGTATACTAATTTATGTTTATATTTTGATAAGAAGCTTTCAGCAACTATAAACACAATTATTACACCTTGAATTATGGCAACAACTTCACTTTGTACGTCTGAACCTCTAGACATCAAGTCTGCACCTATTCTAAGATAAGCTAAGAAAATGGCACCTATAGGAACATATAAAGGGTTATTTCTGGCAAGAATAGCAACTATGATACCATCCCATCCATAACCAGGCAACGTCTGCCAAGTAAATCTCCTATATAAACCAAGTACTTCAATAGAACCTCCCATACCAGCAATGAAACCACCAAATACTTGAGAAAGTATTATGACTTTTGCTGTATTGATTCCAGAGTACTCAGCAAATCTTTTGTTTTCACCAGTTATTCTTATTTCATATCCCCATTTAGTTCTATATAGGAAATAGTAGCAAAGAACAACCATGACAGCAACAATTATCAGACCTGCATGAATTCTAGTTCCATCTAGAATAACCATTAGTTTTGCTGTCTTAGGAATTTTGTAAGATGCTATAGCTCCTGAATTAGGATCTCTAAAGTGGTAATTCAATAGATACGCGCCTATAAATAATGCAATATAGTTTAACATCAATGATGATACCAACTCTGTAGCATTCCATCTTACTTTCATAAATGCAGGTATACTAACAACAATCGCTCCAAGAATACCTCCAAATAAAATAGCTACCAATGGATGTGCTACTACAGGCAATGATACTTTTATAGCAACAACCATTGCTGCAACACCACCGATGAAGAAACCACCTTCTGCACCAAGGTTAAATTGTTGAGCCTTGAACATAATACTAACTGCAAGTCCTGTAAACATAAGAGGGATTGCAAGTTCAATAACATTACCAAAGTGTCTAAGACTATCAATAGGTCCTACAACAAATTCTTTTAGGGCTACTCCTGGTTCATTACTTGTTAAAAAGATAATTATCAATGCAACAGCTAGTGCAATCAATATTGCCATACTAGTACGAACAACTTCAAACTTTAGATTTTTACGCATTAATAACTCCCCCAATCTCTTCTGGTGTTTGTTTTTTAACTCCTAACATATATAGACCTAATTCTTCTTCAGTTAATGTACTAGTATCTTCAAAATAAGCTACGATTTCTCCACCATACATTACGATCAAGCTATCACTAAGTTCCATTACTTCATTCAAGTCAGCTGAAATCAGTAATACTGCTGATCCTTCATCCCTAAGTTCAACTAATCTTTTTCTAATGAATTCTGTTGCTCCAACATCTATACCTCTTGTTGGCTGGTTAGCTATAAGAAGTTTTGGTCCTCCTGAAAATTCTCTTGCAACAACTACTTTTTGTATATTACCACCAGAAAGCATTCTGACCTTTTGATTGGCAGAATTACATTTAACTCTATATTCTTTTATAAGCTCAACTGCTCTTTCTTTTATAGTTTTTGTTTTCAATAATACTTTACCGTTATATTCACTGGTATCATACTTATCAGAGATTATGTTCTGTTCAATACTTACATCACCTGCAACACCATATGTCATTCTATCTTCTGGGATATGCGATGTACCAAGTCTTCTTATTTGTTTTATTGTTTTACCAATAACCTCGTTATCAACTATTTTGATGCTACCTGATGTTGGACTTTCCAAGCCTGTTATAGACTCTACTAACTCTCTTTGTCCATTACCTTCTACACCAGCGACACCAAGTATTTCACCTTTTCTAACACTGAATGAAATACCTTTTAGAGCCTTTTTACCTAACTCGTTGACATATACTAAATCTTTTATGTTAAGTATTGATTCTTTTGGTGAAGCTTTTTCTTTTTCTACTCTAAGAACTACATCTCTTCCTACCATCAATCTTGAGATATCTTCTTCAGTTACATCACTTGTGTTATGGACACCCATACTCTTACCATTTCTCATAACTGTAATTCGGTCACATAACTCTTTTACCTCGTTTAATTTGTGTGAGATAAATATTATTGTATGTCCTTTTTCTTTTAATAATTTTAGCTGATTAAAAAGTTCTTTGGTCTCCTGAGGAGTAAGTACTGCTGTGGGCTCATCTAATATTAATATCTTAGCCCCTCTTAGTAGAGCTTTAAGTATTTCAACTTTCTGTTTAATTCCAACTGGTATATCTTCAACTTTTGCTCTTGGGTCAACATGTAGATTATACTTGTTTGATAACTCTTCAGTGGTCTTTATTGCTTTATCCATATCAATAAATAAACCTTTTTTAGGCTCTACACCTAATACCATATTTTCTGCAACTGTTAAAGAAGGAACTAACATAAAGTGCTGATGCACCATACCGATACCATACTCTATGGCAACTGTAGGTGATGTTATGTGAATTTCCTCTCCTCGTAAGGTGATTTTCCCTTCCTCTGGAGTATGAAGTCCAAATAAGATTTTCATCAAAGTTGACTTTCCAGCACCATTTTCTCCACAAATAGCGTGAATCTCTCCTTCTCTAATAGAGAAATCAACTCCATCGTTAGCTACTATACCACTTGGATAAACTTTAGTTATCTTCTCCATTTTAAGTAGTTCGTTTTGCATATTATCACTCCATTAGATTATTATTAAGAAGGTACATTCATTGAAAACAATAAATGCACCATCTAAATTATACTACAAAACTATTATTTAACAGAATTTATATATTCAGTAAGTTCATCTTGTGTCATCTTAAATGCAGTTTTTACTTCAATTTCTCCATCAACGATTTTTTGCTCGACTTCAGCTAATTCTTCCATAATCTCAGCTGAAACATTTGTATTAGTATCAACTATATCAATAGCTTTTTCTTTGAATCCAAGACTTTCTGCTGAACCATATGGTAAAGTTCCTTCTAAATGCATATCTATAGCACGAAGTAAGGATTGGTCAACTCTCTTTAATACTGATGTTAATATTAAATCAGATTTTTCTTTTTCATCTGCAAATAATGCAGCTTGGTCAGAGTCTACACCAATAACATATTTACCAGCTTCTAATGCAGCGTCAATTTGTCCAAGACCAGCTTGTCCAGCAACGTTGAATCCGATATCTACTCCAGCTTGTTTGAATTGAGCAAGACTCATTTCTTTAGCTTTTGCTACATCAGAGAAGTCACCAATGTAAGAACTTGCTACTTTTGTATCTGGGTCTGCATATAATGCTCCTTGGATATATCCAACTAAAAAGTCATTGATTACATTGTTTTCCATACCACCGATGAAACCAATTTTCTTATCAGCATTAATACCTTCCATATCTGAAGTAGTTATTCTTGTAGCAAGAACACCTGCTAAGAATGAACCTTCATTTTGCTTGTAACCGATAGAATATACGTTATCTAAATCATATTCTTCGTAATTAACAGTTGAATCAAAGATAATGTATTTTTTATCTTTGTGATCAACAGCAATGTCTTCTAGATATTCAGACATTTGGTATGTTCCCACAATGATTATATCATAATCTTTGTCAGATACATCTTGTAATGCTGGTTCCCATTTTGTCTCATCATAAGTCATTTCAATAGTTTCAGTTTCTACCTTATCACCATATTTTTGTTGAATAAGGTCCATACCTGCTTTAGAAGAATCAAAGAATGATTTGTCTCCAAGGTTACCATTGATTAATAATACTACTTTTAATGGTCCTTCTGTTTTTGCATCGTCTTTATCATCTGTCTTGTTGTCTTCTGTGTTAGTATCTCCAGTATCTGGAGTCTTAGTGTCGTCTTTCTTTTCTCCGCAGCCAGCTAATAGCATGGATACAGACATTACTAGTGCTAATATTAGGATTAATGATTTTTTCATCATTTATTCCCCCTTTGTTTTTTTGTTATAAATTGCCATATTTTGCAATTTACAAGTTATTATTATACACCATGAAAATATTATTTTCAACCTAAGATATTATTATAAAACACCTTAATTACTTAGGCTTTCAAAGCATTTCTACAACTTTCTACTGTCCATTTTGTCAATTCATTAATGTCGATATTTTCCATACTTCTTACGTACGTTTCGATATTATTGTCAAATGGTTCAGTCCATTTATCAGCGATTTTATCTTTACCAACAATAATTCCTAGAGCTGTCATAATTTGAGCTGCGTTACAATCTACATCTACACCTTCCATAGCAATGATATGAAGGGTTTCGTCATAATCGCCATTTCCAAACCATAGTGCAACAACTTCTGCTGCTGCATTTGGATAAGCATGAATCCAATTATATTTTGCATATTTTTCCTCACATGGTCTCCATGCCTGTTCCCAGTTAGTTGATTTCTCACATTGATCAAGAGCAAATTTAACAACTGAATAATACTCACTTTTGCTTGGAATCATATTGATTACTTCTTTTAATAATAATCTTACGTCTTTTCTTGTGAATGATAATGAAACTAACATAGCGTTGAATATTTCACCAATAATTCCATTGTTATAATGTGAAACTTGTCCATCAAGCCATGCAAGTCTTGCCGCTTCTTTTGGGTTTCCAGGTGCAACCATACCACATATGGCACCTCTCATCTGAGCTCCAATCCATTCACAATAAGGATTACAGAATGTACCACTTTCTGGTGGATATATTCCATAACGAATATTTCTTAGAGCCACTTCTTCTGCTGACCATCCAGCAGGAATAAGACCTATCCACTCATGAGCAATGTCTACTGAATCTACATCACCTCCTTTATCCATGAAAGCTTTGAGAAAAGCCAATTCAAAAGTGATATCATCATTCAATGTATTCGGTTTTCTGACATAATCTCTGATTTCACCAAATACTTTTCTTAGATTATCAGTTGTATAACCTTCAACAGCAGTACCTAAAGCACCACCAACTAATTGTGATTTCCATCCAATAAGAATTTTTTCTTCAAAATCTTTGGAATTTACATCATAGGAATCTTTTACAAAAGTAACATCCTCTTCATATTGTTTCCAAGTTTTGTATATTTTATATTTCCAATAAGAGGATTTTTCATCTTTTATGCATATATTCATTTGATGATATAATTTTGAAGTAAGAGTATGAAGTTTTACCATGTCATTATTATTTAATGCTTCCAAACCCTCTTTTATTATTTCTTCATAACCTTCTACTATATATCCTCTGTTTTCGATGGCTTGTATACCTGCAATGATGACTCTTTCTGGAGCACCTGATCCAGGTACATTACTACCCCAAAGAAGTTTAATCTTGTCATCATCAACTTTACCTATGTCCGCCATTCCATCCCATTGCTGTTCTTCTTCACTTAAGACTACTGGGATTGCTGATTCTATTAACTGTTGTTCCATTTCCCAAGCTTTCATTTTGTCTCTTCCTTTCTGTAAATATATTCCGCTATTATTCTACTACCATATCTCCAAAGTATCAATCATATCTTCATATTGATTTATATCTACATATATTTTACCTTTTTTTACTGTTACTAAACCTTTTTCCTTCAACTTAGTAATATTTCTCCCAACTGTTTTTACGCTCATCCCCAGAATATCTGCTATTTCTTGTCTTTTTTTATTCACATATACTATATTATTATCATTTATTTCATTTTTAACATATTCAATGATAAATCTCTTGATCATATGAATAGCCGGGTAGTAATGAGAATACCCTTGATAACATGATGTATAGCACGACCTAGCAGCTAATCTTTTAGCTAACATAAGAGTTATACCATTATCACTCTCAGTCCATTTGATAAAATCATTTTTTGATATTCTAAAAACTATACAGTCAGTTTTTGCTACATTTGTTACTACAGCTCTTGATTCACCAGCTAATACTTCCATCTCACCTATAAAATCAATGGCTTTATTAGTATCAAATATGTATATACTTCCGTTTGCAAATTCATTTATGACATTTAATTCGCCTTTACATAATATATCGACATATTTTATATCTTCGCCTTTCTTAATAATCGTACTGTTACTTTTATATGTCTTAAGTCTACACCTTTCCTTAATATCCCTTGGCATACCTTCAAGAATTTTTCTCAATTTTGGTTGATATTCCATAAGTTCTTGCAGTAACATATTCAGTTCACTCCATACTAATTATTTAAGAATAAGGTCTATAATATTTTTATTAATAAATACTTACATTATATTAATTTAATTTAATTTTATAAGCACATTTTATTTATAAAATAATGTTAATCCCGTTAGATTAGTTATTATGTTTATTTTATTTAATATTATTTGTAAAAATTAGTATTTAATTCACAATTTCATTAACATCATTATATTAAATTAAATGATCAAATAAAAGGACACATGTCCATTTTCATTATTCTAAATATTATTTTATATTAAGATATTATAATTGCTAAAATGACAAAAAATAAGAACGACTATAAAAGCCGTCAAATATAGACCAAATCATTATTAATTTTATTTTTATATTTATATATTTAATTACATATTTCGCTGGCTCTTGCTAATTCAACATCATTCTCAGTCAATGCCTTTATAGCTTTATTTACCTCAGATACTTTCATAATTACTGAAGCATCACCATTCATAGCATACGCATACATATACTCAATACTCACACCGTTTGTTGCTAATACTTTTACTGCTTTATGTAATGCTCCTGGTTTGTGAGGTATTATTAAACATATGACATCAGTAAGACTAACTGAAAAACCTAATTCCTTTAATAGTTCATGAGCCTTTTCTGGACTGCCTACAATCAATCTTAAGATTCCATACTCTGATGTATCAGCTACACTAAGTGCAGAAATAGTAATATCATTCTCACCAAGTGCTTTCGTCACATCTGATAATCTTCCAGATTTATTTTCTAGAAAAACGCTGAGTTGTTTAATTATCATACCAATTTCCTCCTATCTATAATACGTTTAGCTTTACCTTCACTTCTTTCTATTGTTTTTGGTTCAACTAACTTCACTTTTACACTTATTCCTAGTGTACTTTGTATTTCGTGAGTAATCTTCTTAGTTAAATTCTCTAGTTTGCGGATTTCATCAGAGAAAAAGGCTTCATCTACTTCTACCCATATCTCTAGAGTATCAAGATTATTATGTCTCTCAACAATAAGTAAATAATGAGGTTTGGTTTCACTCATTTCCAGTAGAACACTTTCTATTTGTGATGGGAATACGTTGACACCACGAATAATCAACATATCATCAGAACGTCCTGTACATTTTTGCATTCTGACCATAGTTCTTCCACATTCACATTTATCATAATTAAGTACAGTAAGATCTCTAGTTCTATATCTTAATATAGGTAGAGCTTCCTTTGTGATTGTTGTAAATACTAATTCACCTTCCATACCCATATCTACATTTTCCAATGTATCCGTACTGATTGTCTCAGGAATAAAATGGTCTTCTGCTACGTGCAAACCATTTTGGTAACTACATTCACAAGCTACCCCAGGTCCCATGACCTCACTTAAACCATAGATATCCATAGCTTTAATATGAAGTTTTGCTTCTATTTGCTTTCTCATGTTATTGGTCCATGGTTCAGCTCCAAATATACCAGTTTTCAATTTTAATTTTGCTGGGTCTATTCCTTGTTCTTCCATAGCTTCAGCTAAATAAAGAGCATAAGAAGGTGTACAAGCTATAACAGTACTCTCAAAATCACTCATCAAGTTCAGCTGTTTTTTCGTATTTCCACCAGATATAGGAATAACAGTAGCCCCTACTTTTTCAGCTCCATAATGGATACCTAGTCCACCTGTGAACAAACCATATCCATATGCTATTTGGATTCTATCATTTTTTTCTACTCCAGCACAGTGTAAGGAACGTGCTACAACTTCTGACCAAGATGAAAGATCTCTTCTCGTATAACCTACTACAGTAGGCTTTCCAGTTGTTCCAGAAGAAGCATGTACTCTGACCACATCACTCATAGGAACTGCGAATAAGTTAAATGGATAATTGTCTCTCAAGTCTTGTTTTGTAGTAAATGGTAATTTGGATAAATCTTGTATTCCTTTTATGTCTCCCGGTTCTAAGCCAAGTTCTTGCATCTTTTTTCTATAGAAAGGTACGTTATAATAAACTCTTTCCACTGTTTCGCATAATCTTTTGCTTTGTATTTCTCTAAGTTCATCTCGACTCATGCATTCAATATGTTCATTCCATATCATATTTTTCAGTCCTCCTTGAAGTATTGAATAAGCAGCATATCTACTATTGCAACTTCTTTGTCCTACACTTTAATAAAAACCTACCACAACCATATTATATCATATGTCGTGGTAGGATTATAATTATTTTTTACTATTAATGTTACTAAAATATATAAAAACTTTATATTTCCTGGTTCATTTTTATAATTACTTAATAATTATAGAGCATAACCTGCTTCAAAAGCTTGTACATTTACGTCAATAGTCTTACTTGGTACAGTATGTTTAATTGCTTCTTCCCACTTCTCTTTATCTTCATCCAGATTTTTGGCAAGGAGACCTAATAGAACAGTATTGACTACTCTAAAGTTACCGATCTTTCTTGCTTCACTTAATGCATCAGCAATAATTACTTTGTTATCCGCATCATGTAACTGCTCAAATATATCTTGTGGATAGTCAGCTGCTCCTATAATAACAGGCATAGGATCAATCTCTTGAGCATTAACAATAATCAAACCATCTTTTTTCAAGTAATGACGCCATCTTAGGGCTTCCATCTTTTCAAAAGCAAGTATTATATCTGCTTTTCCTATTTCTACAAGAGGTGAATATACTTTGTCTCCATAACGAATATGTGTAACAACACTTCCACCTCTTTGTGACATTCCATGTACCTCAGATAATTTCACATCATATCCAGAATGTATTGCTAAATTACCTAGTATTCTACTGGTTAAAAGTGTTCCTTGTCCTCCAACACCTACAACTAATATATTCTTTGTTTCCATTATTATTCACCATCCTTTACTATAGCACCGAATTTACATACCTTAGCACATAAACCACAACCACTACATAATGTATCATTAATCATCATCTTGCCATCTTTCTTCTGAATTGCTGGACATCCTAGTTTCATACACATACCACAATTCTTACAAGCATCAACATTTATTCTATAAGGAACTCTCTTTCTCTTCTTATCTAATAACTCACAAGGTGCACTTGCTATAATTACAGAAGGCTCCTCTTTCATTGTTTCCTCTTTTATAGCTAATTCAACTTCTTCTGGTTTGAAAGGATTAACCACTCTTACACTGTTGATACCTACACTATTTGCTAATTGTACAAGGTTGAGTACATGTGTTTCTTCACCCTTCAAAGTCTTTCCAGTAGCTGGATTATCTTGATGTCCTGTCATACCTGTTGTAGAGTTATCAAGGATAATTACAGTTGAGATTCCTTTGTTATATACAATATCTACAAGCCCTGTTATTCCAGAGTGGACAAAAGTTGAATCTCCAATGATTCCAACCCAATCCTTAATAAATTCTTTTCCTCTTGCTTTTTCCATTCCATGTAGCATACCTATACTTGCTCCCATACAAACACAAGTATCTATACCTTCAAGTGGTGGTAGTGCTCCAAGAGTATAACATCCTATATCACCTGTAGCATGTTTTTTAAGTTTATTAAGAATATAATAAACTCCTCTATGTGGACATCCTGGACACATAACTGGTGGTCTTACTGGTAATTGTTTTGGAGTATCAAGATTCAAATTATGTTCGCTAATCTTTTCTTCTATAAGATTGGCACTGTATTCACCTTGAACTGTAAATATCTCTTTACCAATTACTTTGATTCCCCATGATTTTATTTGTTCTTCAAATATTGGTTCTAATTCTTCAACTATGTATAGTGTATCAACTTTACTTGCAAACTCTTCAATTAATTTTTTTGGAATTGGATGTACCATACCAAGTTTTAGAACAGATGCATTTGGTAATGCTTCTTTCACATATTGGTAAGGAACTCCACTAGTTATTACTCCAACTGAAGTATCATTCATTTCCACTTTGTTATATTTAAATGTATTACAGTCTTCTGCAATCTGATTCATTCTCTTTTCAACAACAACATGCTTAACTCTTGCCATACCTGGCATCATTACATTTTTCTTGAAGTCTTTTGTATATTCTTTGATTGGAACATCTACTCTATCATAAAGATCTACAAGACTTTGTGAATGTGAAATACGAGTTGTAAGTCTTATAAAAACTGGTGTATCGTATTTCTCACTTAGTTCAAAAGCTTCTTTTACGTATTCTTTAGCTTCATTACTATCAGAAGGTTCAAGCATTGGTATATGAGCAGATCTAGCATAATAGCGGGTATCCTGTTCATTTTGTGAACTGTGCATACCTGGATCATCTGCAGCAAGTATTACTAAACCTCCATTAATCCCAGTGTATGATGCAGTAAATAATGGGTCTGCAGCTACGTTGACTCCAACATGCTTCATAGCTACCATTGTCCTTGCACCACTAAAAGAAGCACCGACACCTACTTCTAAAGCAACTTTTTCATTAGGTGACCACTGAGCATAGATCTCATCATATTTTGCAACGAACTCAGTAATTTCTGTACTTGGTGTTCCTGGATATGCTACTGCAACAGTAGCACCTGCCTCATAAGCTCCTCTGGCAACAGCTTCATTACCAAGCATAAGTTTCTTATCTGCCATTGTTAATATCAATCCTTTCATTTCAATTTAAAGTTATATTGAATATAGTGTTCATTCAATACAGGTTATCTTTTTATAAGGTAATTATTGGAACATTCACCTTATATGTTAGAGAGTTAGAATACATTCAATCATTATCATATATCTATTCTAACAGTTGTTTCCCTTTTAGTCCATCCTCTAATTTCTATTATCTATAACTCTTTTTGCTTTACCTTCAAATCTCTTCAAAGTATAAGGCTCTACTAGATTTATCTTAGCATCTATTCCCAAAACGGTTTTTAGATTATGTCTGATTGTCAACTGCAGTTTGTCAAGATTACCATATGAATCCAAGAGACTAGTATCTTCTAATTCAACATTTATTTCAATTTTATCCAAATAACCTTTTCTATTAACTATAATTTCATAATGTGGTCCAATTTCTTTTGTATTCAGCAATACTTCCTCTATCTGAGAAGGAAATACGTTGACACCTCTGATTATCAGCATATCATCTGTTCTTCCTTCAATCTTAGCCATTCTTACTAAAGTTCTTCCACAATCACATTTTTCATACATGAGTCTTGTGATATCCTTAGTTCTATATCTAATTAGTGGAAGTGCTTCTTTTGAGACAGTCGTTATTACTAATTCGCCTTTTTCTCCTGGTGGTAATACTTTACCAGTGCTTGGGTCAATTATTTCTGGAATAAAATGGTCTTCATTGATATGTAATCCTTTCAAAGCTTCACATTCTCCTGCAACACCAGGTCCTATCAATTCACTCATTCCATAATTTTCAGTTGCAAACATACCCCAGCCTTTTTGGATCTGTTCTCTCATAGCTTCTGTGGAACCTTCTCCACCAAAAAGTCCTAGTTTAACATCTAACTCATTGACTGGGTCAATACCCATTTTTTTAGCTACCTCCATGATATGTAGAGCATAGGATGGTGTACTAACCAATAATGTTGTACCAAAATCCTTCATAAGCATGATTTGTTTTTCAGTGTTTCCACTAGAAGTTGGTACTACCATTGCACCAATTCTCTCCAAACCATAGTGAAGTCCAAAAGCTCCTGTAAATAACCCATAACCAAAAGCAATCTGTGCAACATCAGTAGAATCTGCTCCTGCCATTGTTACAATCCTTGCTATCAATTCAGTCCAAGTATTAAGGTCTTTTCTGGTATATCCAACAACAGTTGGTTTTCCAGTTGTTCCAGATGATGCGTGAACTCTGACAATCTCTTTTTTGGGAACAGTAAATAGACCGAAAGGATAGTTATTCCTAAGGTCATCTTTTACAGTGAATGGCAAGTCAGACAAGTCATCAAGAGATTTGACATCTTCTGGTTTCATACCTGCCTCATCCATCTTAGCCTTATAATAAGGAACCTTATCGTAGATTCTCTTAACTGTTTCCTGTAATCTATCTAATTGAATTTTTTCTATTTCTTCCCTGTTGAGTGTTTCTTCTTTCGACCAAATCATTTTCCCATTTCCTTTCAACCTTATATTATTTTACCTCTTTAGCAAATATATAATTGATATGTCTATCTTCATAACTTTCAGTAACCAGACTAACTATACTCATAGTTATTATTGGAACAACAATAGCTAATGCACCTACTGTGGGTATATTAGAACTTCCAAATCCATATTTACTGACACCGTATATTACAATGGAAAGAGCAGTTAACATTCCAACCCATACTCCTTGTTTAGTAGCCTTTTTCCAATATAATCCAAGTAGGTAAGGTGCTAATAAGCACCCTGAAACTGCTCCCCAAGATAAAGAAGCTAAGTTCAGTATAGGACTATCAGAAGTTGCTACAATATATGATAGTGCAACAAACACAACACATAGTACCTTCATAACCCACATCAATGTTTTTCCGTTAATGTCTGGTTTAATTGTCTTCAATAGATCTATTGAAATTGCAGAACTTGATGCAAGGACTAATGAAGCCAATGTAGACATAGATGCAGATAAAACCAATACAAGTATTATCGCCGCAACTACCGTTGGCAAGGTCTCACTTATTACCAATGGCATAATCCTGTCATAAACAGGCATTCCATTTACTGTAGGACATTCACTAATGATAAGTCTACTTATACTTCCTGTGAAATAAGCACCTGTAGTTATTAAAAGTGCAAATGCAGTAGAAACCCATTTTGCTGTCTTTATAGATTTTTCACTTTTTATTGTATAGAATTTATGTACCATTTGAGGCAATCCCCAACTACCTAGACTAGTCAGAATAACTAACGATAAAATAGGCACAACTCCTGGTGGTCCTATAGGAGATATCAATTCCTTATTAATGGATTTCAAGTTACTTATGGCACCTGACAACCCTCCGACACTTGGAAATTTAATTACAAAGAATAACATCAATATAACTCCAACAATCATAATGCATCCTTGTATAAAATCTACCATAGTTGCAGCAACCAATCCTCCTGCAAATAAGTATAGAGCTGTTAGAACCATCATTATAATTAATATAATATAAGTAGGTATTCCAAAAATCTCTTCAAACAGATATCCCAAACCTTTATATACCGAAGCCGCGTAAGGCATTAAAAACACGAAAATAATTGTTGCTGATACAATTTTTAGAGGCTTACTCTTGTATCTTACTCCAAGGAATTCTGGCATAGTAGATACATTAAGCCTTTGAGTCATTTCACGAGTTCTTTTTCCTAGAACTTCCCAAGCCAAGTATGTACCAATCACTGTATTCCCTACTACTATCCAAAGCACCGATAGTCCAAAGTTCCACCCTAATTTTCCTGCATAACCAATAAATAATACTGCTGAAAAATAAGCTGTACCATATGAAAACGCTGACATCCATGGCGGCACTCTTCTTCCTCCAAGGAGATAACCTGAAACTCCCTCAACCTTTTTTCTACTCATGGCGCTTACAACCATAATCATTAGTATGTACCCTACCAAGAAAAACCAATAAACTTTCATTAAATCGCTCTCCCTATTTTTTATATAATCCACATATCTCCACTTTAAACTTCAACGCTATTATGTAATATGACTTTAAAGCGCTAAATCGAATTAGCATAAATAAAAGCGCATAAAGCGCATGTTTAAATTACAAATTGAAATTATAGCTTAATATGTGTTAATCATATTTACTAACTTCTAATTATACACTATATTTTTTTGTTGTCAATCAGTCAAAATTCAGATTCTACATATTAACATTTTAATATATCATATATATATTATCACTATGGTAATAGAGTTAAATTATAGGTAAATAGTAGTTTTACTATTCACCTATATAATAGACTCCCTAGATTTAATAAAAACTCATTATCCTACTATTTTTTTGTGGTATATCCTAATTCATTAATCATTTGAATATCTTCTTCAATGTTATTACCTATTGTCGTCAAATAATTACCAACCATAGTAGCGCTGATACCTGATTTGAAACCTTGTCTTTGATTTTCTCCAAGTGCTATACGTCCACCTGCGAATCTGACATTAGTTTTTGGTAATATTAGTCTGAACATGGCAACAGTTCTACATATTGTTTCAGGTTCTAGAACTTCTTTATCCCCGAATGGCGTTCCTTTTACAGGACATAGAATATTAATAGGTACTGAGGTAATTTCAAGTTTTCTTAGTTCAAATGCCATATTGATCCTATCAAATACGGTTTCTCCCAATCCTATGATTCCACCTGAACAGACAGATAGACCAGCTTTTTTTGCATTGATGATTGTGTTAACTCTATCTTTGTATGTATGGGTTGTACAGATTTTTTCATAGAAACGTTTACTGGTTTCAAGATTATGATGGTATCTACCAACTCCAGCTTCTTTTAATCTCACTGCTTGTTCATAGGTAATTATCCCATGAGATGCACAAAGATTAAGCTCTGGAAATTTGATTTTTAATTCTTTGTATATGTCAATGATATTATCAAAATCTTGGTCTGATATTCCTTTTCCACTTGTAACAAGTGAGAATTGGTCAACTCCATATTTCACATTTTCTTCAGCTCTTTTTATTGCCTCATCCTTACTGATTAGTGGATATTCGCTTACACCAGTACTATAATGAGCAGATTGTGCACAGTATTTACAGTCTTCACTGCATTTCCCTGATTTTGCATTCATGATTGTACAAAGCTCAATCTTATTACCCATGAAAAATTGCCTTACTTCATCAGCTATCTGACATAGTTCTTCGGTATCTGTTGTTCTATAGATTTCAAGAGCTTCTTTCTTTTTTAATTTATAACCGTTAATTACTTTATATTTAATCTCTTCCACTGGAATCCTAACCTTTCAGCTAAGAAATATACACACATTTATTACTAGCATATTTCTTATTTATATTGTCGAATTATAGTATTTTAAAGCTACTGACTTTAATTATATGTAATAGTCAAAGAATTGTCAATTGATAAATTTGAACATTTTAATATGTAAACTTAATGTAATCTGTTAAATAATAAAAAAATACCTTAATATTTCGAAAATACTGTATTAATTTACCATTTATATATTAAAAATAACGTGGATATTTGGGTCTGTACTAAATAAATAGTACATTTTATTTAAAATGTGTTTGACAGAAAAACATTCTTTATTTATACTATAGATAAATAATAAATTAGTTCTTTATTGATTTAGATTCAAGTTCCAAATCTTTTGGATTGAAAGGAGAATTATATTGTCAACGAAATTGGAAACTAAGAAAACCATGAATGCTTTAGTTAAAAAATATCCTAAAGAGGGTCTTTGGCTAGAAGAGGTACCTGTTCCAGAAATGGGTAAAAATGACGTTATGATAAAAATAGAAAAAACATCTATCTGCGGTACTGATGTTCATATCTACAATTGGGATAAATGGTCAAGTGAAACTGTTCCTACCCCTATGGTTATTGGTCATGAATATGTTGGAAGAATAGTTGGTTATGGTGATAATGTTAAAGGATTCAGAATCGGAGAGTTAGTATCTGGTGAAGGTCACATTGTTTGTGGTCATTGTCGTAATTGTTTGGCTGGACGTAGGCATCTATGTATTAACACAAGTGGTGTAGGCGTTAATAGACCTGGTGCTTTTGCTGAATATCTTGTGATTCCGGCTACTAATGTGTGGTTGTGTGATGAAAATATTGATAGGGATGTTATTAGTTGTTTTGATCCCCTTGGAAACGCTGTACATACTGCATTATCTTTTGACCTTGTAGGTGAGGACGTACTTATTACTGGTGCTGGACCAATTGGTATTATGGCATCTGCAATAGCTAAGAAAGCAGGAGCTAGATATGTTGTAATTACTGATGTGAATCCTTATCGTCTTGAGCTTGCTAAGAAAATGGGAGCTATCACTGTGGATGTGAGTAAGTCTACTATTAGGGATACTATGCAGCAATTAGGTATAAAAGAAGGTTTTGATGTAGGTTTAGAGATGTCAGGTAATGCACGTGCTTTTAATGATATGATAGATTGTATGGAACATGGAGGCAAAATCGCAATGCTTGGTATTCAGTCAAAGGACACTTTAATTGACTGGAATAAAATAGTGTTCAATGGAATAAATATTAAAGGTATTTATGGACGAGAAATGTTTGAGACCTGGTATAAGATGACTTCTATGATTCAGTCGGGACTTGATATTAGTGAAGTGATAACTCATAGGTATCATTATACTGATTTCCAGAAAGGTTTTGATGCGATGAATTCGGGGAAATCGGGTAAGGTGGTACTTAGTTGGGATAAATAGGTTTATGTAGATTTAATATAGTGGCTAACGGTCGCATAGATAGTATAGGGGGAATATTTCGTCAGCAAATTAAACGTCCATGTTTAAATTGCTGAGTTCGCCGTCCATGGCTCACTGCTACATATTCCCCCTATACTATCTACGCTCGGTATTTAAATCATACCTTTAATGATTGTTAGTTCAGGCTAGTATATATTTTAATAAAATTTAAATATGGTTGAAGAAAAATAAATGAAGAAAGAAGGATGAGGTTTTATGTTTGATGATGCTAGGAAGGTTTATATGGAGCAGCTTAATGATATCAAGGAAAGTGGATTGTGGAAAAATGAGAGGGTAGTTACAACGCCACAGAGTGGGAAGATTGATACTTTGTCTAAGAAGCAGGTTCTTAATTTTTGTGCTAATAATTATCTTGGTTTGGCTTCTCATGATTTTGTGATAAAGGCGGCTAAGGAAAGTTATGAGAAATGGGGATATGGTCTTTCTTCGGTACGTTTTATTGTGGGAACTCAAAAGATTCATAAAGATTTGGAGAAGAAAGTATCGGAATTTTTGTATACGGATGATACTATTTTATATTCATCGGCTTTTGATGCTAATGGTGGGTTGTTTGAGACAATTCTTACAGCAGAGGATGCTATTATAAGTGATGAGCTGAATCATGCTAGTATTATTGATGGTATAAGGTTATGTAAGGCGAAAAGATATCGTTATTTTAATAATAATATGGAAGATCTTGAAGAGAAATTGATTGAAGCTGATAAAAATGGTGCAAGATTGAAATTGATTGCTACTGATGGAGTTTTTTCTATGGATGGTATTATTGCTAATCTTAAAGGTATTTGTGATTTAGCTGATAAATATAATGCCATGGTTATGGTAGATGACAGCCATGCAACTGGTTTTATTGGTAAAAAGGGTCGTGGTACTCATGAATATAGAGATGTAATTGGTAGAGTGGATATTATAACTAGTACTCTAGGTAAAGCTCTAGGTGGTGCTAGTGGTGGTTTTACGAGTGGTAGGAAAGAGATTATTGATTTGCTTCGTCAGCGTTCAAGACCTTACCTGTTTTCTAATACTTTATCTCCTGCGATTGCTGAGACATCCCTTAAGATACTTGAAATGTTATCGGATTCCACAGAGTTTAGGGATAAGTTAGAAGAAAATACTAAGTATTTTAGAGAGGGTATGAAAAAAGTTGGTTTTGATATTCCAGATGGTGAGCATCCTATCGTACCTATTATGTTAGGTGATGCTGTGGTTGCGCAGAAGATGGCGGAGAAAATGCTTGAGAAGGGCGTTTATGTTATTGGATTCTATTATCCAGTTGTTCCAAAAGGTAAAGCTAGAATAAGGACACAGATTTCTGCTGTACATAGCAAGGAAGATTTGGATGTGGCTATTAATGCATTTTATGAGGCTAAGAAAGAATTGGGTGTTTAATTATTAAAAGCTGTAAAAATTATAAATGATATATGATTTTAACTGGTAATGGATGTATTCCGATTAACTCTTTATTAAAGAGTTAGTTGGGGTGCATCCATTATTTATTTGTTATATTACTTATTTTGATATTAATAATATAACAAATAAGGCTGTAAAATTTTATAGAGTCATTGTAAACCATATTATATTTTAAGTTGACAATTGATTATTGATTAACTATAATTGGAATTAATATGTTGAATATCTTAATTAATTTGAAGAAAGAAGGAAGAAATTGTATGGCAAAATCTCTATTTATTATTGGTTCTGATACAGATGTGGGAAAAACAATGATAACTGCTGGTCTTTCATATGTACTTAATAACAATGATTATAATGTGTGTAGTTATAAGCCTGTTCAAAGTGGTGGTATCTACTATAACAATATGCTCACTGCTGGTGATGCTCTATTTGTAAAGAACATGGCTGATCTTAATGAAGATATTGCTAAGATGAACAGTTATTGTTTAAAGGAAGCCGTATCTCCTCATAGAGCAGCTGAAAAAGAGCAAGTCGTTTTGGCAAAAGACAGAATAATATCTGATTACCAAGCTCTCTCTGGTGAATATGATTATCTTTTAGTGGAAGGGGCTGGGGGATTGATTGTACCCATTATAAGAGATCGATATTATATCTATAATATGATACAAGATTTTGAGATACCAGTAGTATTAGTTACCCGTACTGGGGTTGGAACTATTAATCATACCTGTTTGACTGTTAGTTATCTTAAACAACTTGGTATACCTATTAAGGCTATAGTTTTTAATGGTTATGAGGGTCATGACTATGAGGATGATAATATTGATATTATCAAAGAAATTAGCGGGATAGATACAACATTTGTATTCCCTAAACTATCAGAAGAATATAAGATAAAAGAACTATTACAATATGAATTTGAAAAAGCTTTTCCTGTACAAAAGGTTCTGGAATTATTTTAGGCTAGGAGGAATTATTGATGAATAAAATGAAACAACTACAAGAACGTGATCTAAAGCATATATGGCATCCCTGTTCACAAATGAAGGATTATGAGACTTTTCCGCCAATAGTTATTAAGAAAGGGGAAGGAGTATTTCTTGAAGATATGAACGGTAAAAAATATCTTGATGCTGTATCTTCATGGTGGGTAAATATGTTTGGTCATTCCAATCAAAGGATTAATGATGCCTTGTATAGGCAAGCTAATAAGCTTGAACATGCAATATTCGCTAACTTTTCTCATGAACCTGCAATAGAGTTATGTGAAAAGATTCTTGAAGTCAGTCCAAAAGGGTTATCCAAGATATTTTTTGGTGATAACGGCTCATCAGCAGTAGAAATAGCTTTGAAATTAAGTTTTCAATACCATCAACAAATAGGTAAGTCGAAAAAGACTCGTTTTGTTGCTTTAACCGATGCATATCATGGTGAAACCATAGGAGCATTATCTGTAAGCGGATGTGAACTATATAATAAGATATTTAAACCTCTTATGTTTGATGTTATAAGACCGACTGGACCAGATTGCTTTCGATGTCCTTATAATAAGGATAGAAAGCACTGTGACGCAGAGTGTTTTGAACATATGGAAAAAGCTATAATTTCAGATCATGAAGAAATATCTGCTGTTATAATTGAACCGTTGCTTCAATGTGCTGCGGGTATGAAAATGTATTCACCTATATATCTTAAGAAGCTTAGGGAAATTTGTGATAAATATGATATTAATCTTATAGCTGATGAAATAGCTGCTGGTTTTGGTAGAACTGGTAAAATGTTTGCTTGCGAATATGCAGAGATCACTCCTGATTTCATGTGTGTATCCAAAGGACTTACTGCTGGGTATTTACCTTTATCATTAGTAATTATGAAAGATAAAATATATGATGCTTTTTATGATGATTACACAACTTTGAAATCCTTTCTACATAGTCATAGCTATACAGGAAATCCTCTAGGGTGTGCAGTCGCTGTTGAAACTTTGAATATATTCAAGGATGAAGATATAATAAATAAAAATATTGAAAAAGCCAGATACATAGAAAAATCTGTCTTAGAAAAAATAAAAGATATTCCTTATGTAGGTGAATATAGACAACTAGGTATGGTAGGAGCTATTGAACTTGTTAAAGACCAAGAGTCAAAGGAACCATTTGATTGGAAAGATAGAGTTGGTTATCAAATATATAAAATTGCTTTAGAAAAAGGCGTTCTGCTTAGACCTCTTGGAAACATCATTTACTTCATGCCTCCGTATGTTATAACCAAAAAAGAGATTGACTTCATGACAGATGTCGCTATAGATTCCATAAAAGAATATTTCAAGTTATAATTAGAAGATGTATAAAAGTACCTAATCCAAATATAAATGAAATTAAATTATGGGCTGTAGAATAATACATTTTCAACGTTTAATTGTATTATTCTACAGCCCAATCTCTTACATATATTATTTAATTTTTTATTATAAGGTTAACTTGCTTTTTCTTAATGCTCCCTTTATAGATGGTACAGCTTTTGAGGCTACAATGCTTAGTATTAAATCCCCAATAATGGGTTGAAATAAGCCAAAACCTAAAATTGCATTAAACGCATACCCTTTAGTAAGATATAGATTAAGGATAACATATAAATAGGGTACACCTACTAAATATATCGCTGCTACTCCAGCTAGTGAAGCTATGATGCTTACTAAGAAATTATCTTTTTTCATGACTTCCACTATTTTTCCAGTCACGAAAGCTCCTAAAATGAATCCCAATATATAACCAAAGGATGACTGAAACACATAGCCGAATCCTCCACCACGTGAAAATACAGGTACGCCTATAAGTCCAACCAGTGTATATACCATCATTGATATCATACCTAATCTAGACCCTAAGAGCAGACCAGCAAAAATACAGAAAAACAATTGAAATGTGAATTCCAACATAAATAATGGCAGTTTTACATAAGCTCCAATTGTCATTAAAGCTGTAAACATTCCTATTAATGCCATCTTCTTAGCATTCAATTCAGCTTTTCTAATATTATAGACCATAATACCCATCAAAGTAATAAATACAATAATTCCAATCATAATTTCATATTTGTGCTCCATAAAATATCTCCTTAAGCTTATTATAATTTTATCTCTATCTATACTGTTGACATTTATAAATTACACCTATGATTATAATGAATATGGCGTCTATTGTCAACTTATATTATTATTAGGTTGACAATAGTTATAATATGATATTATGTAAACTTAACACTTAATATCAATTATTTGAAGGGTTTCTATTATATATACTTTGTTTATTCAATCAAAAAGGTTATCTTCCCCTAGATTTTTATCTATTTGGAAAGATAACCCCATTTTAATTTTATTTTATCTATTTCTTTGATTCACAATTACTCTGAGCAGGGCAACTACTACATCCACTGCACTTTTTCCCAGCTTTTTTATCTTTATACATTTTATAGATTGCTAATCCTACTAAAAGAATAATTATACCACCAGCAATGAAGTTTCCCATATTAAGCTATCTCCTTTTGTTGTCGGCTTTGATTAATGCCTTCTACTCCTCCATCTTTCTTTTTCTTGATGAGTGTTACTAATAATATAACCGCAACTATTAAAATTATTATTGATGCTACGAATCCTTCTGCAGGTTTACCGTATACGATAAGTGAACCTATTTGATTAACTAATAGAGCTAACAAGTATCCTATACCAAACTGCATTCCTATAGCTCCCCATAGCCATTTCTTGGAACCCATTTCAGAGTTCATTGCTCCAATAGCTGCAAAACAAGGAGGTGTGAATAGGTTAAAGAACATATATGCTAAAGCACTAACTGCTGTTAAACCACCAGCTACCATAAGCACATTATCACTACCTGGTGTACTTAGTACTGCTTCAGCATTGTCACCAAATAATGCAAAACATACAGCAAGTGTTGCAACTACATTTTCTTTAGCAATGAATCCAGTTACTGCAGCAGCTGCAAATTGCCAAATACCAAATCCTAATGGAATCAACAAGAAAGCTACTGGTTTAGCAATGATTGCTAACATACTTGAACTTACTCCTTCGTCTCCAACTAGATGTAAACTGAAATCGAAAGATTGTAGAACGAATACTACTGCATTACAAACTAAGATAATTGTACCAGCTTTTATAATAAAACCTTTTGCACGATCTAACATTGATAGTGCTGCACGTTTAATACTAGGTAAACGATACTCTGGTAATTCAATCATAAAATAATTAACTTCTGTTTCTGCGTTGGTAATTCTTTTAAGTAATAATCCTACAAGAATAATCAATATAATAGCTACAAAGTAAGTTATTGGAGCCATATATGGTGCTTTTGGGAAGAATACTGCAACAAATAGACCAATAATAGGTGCCTTAGCACCACATGGAATGAAAGGTGTTAACATTGCTGTCATTCTTCTCTGTCTTTCACTCTTGATTGTTCTTGTTGCCATAACTCCTGGAATTGCACAACCATATCCTACTACCATAGGAATAATTGATTTTCCTGATAGTCCGATCTTTTTGAAAAATCTATCCATAACAACTGCAACACGTGCCATGTAACCACAATCTTCAAGTAATGATAATAAGAAGAATAATACCATGATTAATGGTAAGAAACCAAGTACGGCACCAACTCCACCAATAATACCTTCAACAATTAATGCTGTTAAGAAATCATTGGTTCCTGCACTTTCTAAGCCTCCTGATACTGCATTTGTCAACATTTCAATTCCTGTTTCTACATATCCAGCTAATAGAGGTCCTAACCATGATTGTGATATGTAAAATACTGCCCACAAGATTAAACCAAATATGGGAATTCCTAACCATTTGTGAGCAATAATACGGTCTGCTTGGTCAGCAACAGTTACTCTACTTGATTTTATTTTTCTTACTTCAACTTTTTTAGTTATTTCATTTACAAAGTTGAATCTTAATTTATCTGCTTTTTCTGCATCTGATTTAGTTTTTATCTGGAAATCGTCTTCCATAATCTTTGGAGCTACTTGACCGCCTTTTTTATTGCCGTAATCTATAGCAGAAGCTGCTAACTCTTTTAGTCCAACTTCTTTTAATGCAGAAGTTTCAATAACTTGACAATTCAACAGATTCTTAAGTCGTGATACATCTATGGTAAGACCATTTCTCTTAACCATATCATATTTGTTAAGAGCTACAACAACAGGAATACCTAATTCCAAAAGCTGAGTTGTAAAAAATAAACTTCTGTTTAGATTTGAAGCATCCACAACATTAATAATAACGTCAGGATTTTCTTCTTTCACAAAATCACTGGTAATACTTTCCTCTGAAGTAAAAGGACTCATTGAGTATGCTCCAGGCAAGTCTACAACCATGACTTCTTCAGATTTCTTTGTTTTTAGATTACCCTTTAGTTTCGCAACTTTTTTTTCTACTGTTACCCCAGCCCAGTTACCAACATGTTCAAGCTTTCCTGTTAAGGCATTAAACATAGTTGTTTTACCACTATTAGGGTTTCCTGTTAATGCAATTTTCATCTTTTACCACCTTTTTTCATCATATTTTATAATATTGATAATCATTATCACCTTATAAGTTCATTGATTTTATAACTAAGTAATATTAGCAGCCCTTGACTAGACTACTATTATTGCTACATATTATCTTTCTAAGCAACTTGTATTATTTTAGCTAATTGTTCGTCAATACCATAACGACTATCTTTAATGTTAATAATGTAATTAGATGCTATTTTAGATATTATTGTCACTTTTTCTCCTTCATAACAACCTAGAGAGAAAAGAAACTTAACCATATCCTCTTGCCCTGCTATAGAATTAACTGTATATTCCTTGTTCATTTTTGCTTTTGATAAAGTCATAACATCACTTCCTATCTGTTTTTATATCGTTCAATTTTAATTAGATACCAATGAAGTTTTATGGTACTTACTTTAAATCTATAATATCAAAAATGAGAATCATTGTCAATAATAAAAAGGAATTTATTGAAAAAGATTATCAGATTCACTATATATTTTTCATTTATCAAAGTATCTTTCTTAGTTACGATTTATTATGAATAGAAAGTTTGCTTACACTATACATAAATAATGAGGGGCTGTATCAAAATACATTTACCTACCCTTAAGGATTAATGTACTAATATATCGTGATACAGCCCCTTATGACTTTTCGTATATTTTAATTATTTTTTATTCGTAAGCTCTATATAACATCGCTGCTCCAATTATTCCAGCATCGTTACCTAACTTAGCCACTTGTACTTTTGTTTTGAATGCAGGTTCTCCACCATATATTTCATCTATAATCTCTTTTCTAAGAGGGTTTATCAGATTATCTCCTTGTGCAGAGACTCCACCACCAAGTACAATTATTTCTGGTTGGAATATGTTTATTACATTGACGATACCTACTGCTAAATGCTTAATATAATTATCAATTACTTCTCCAGCAACTTTATCTCCTGCCTGAGCAGCATCAAAAGGAATCTTGGCATTCATTTTACTAAGGTCACCATCAACCAAATCATTAAGTTTTGAATCTTTGTTCTTGGCTGCTGCTTCTTTTGCGTCTCTTATCAATGCTGTAGCTGATGAATATTGTTCCCAGCATCCTTTTCTTCCACAGTTACATTGTATACCATTGAAATCAATAGATACATGCCCAAGTTCTGCACCGCCATTAAAGCTACCGCCGATAATCTTACCATCAATTATGATACCGCCGCCAACTCCAGTTCCTAGAGTAACAGCAACTAAGTCTTTATAGTCAACTCCTGTACCACATTCATATTCTCCAAGAGCTGCTACATTGGCATCATTACCAATGTAAACTGGTTTGTCGATGTATTTTCTAATCTCATCTCTGATTGGTGTATTTTTAAAGTTAAGATTGTTAGCATAAACTATTAATCCTTTTTCAGGGTCTGGTGTTCCAGGACTTCCTACTCCTATTGAATGAATATCATCAAGAGATAATCCTTCTTCTTTGATAAGTTTTAAAGCTAACATTGCCATATCTTTTATGATGAGTTTATCATCTCTGTCTCCAAGTGTAGGTGTTGAATCCTTTCTTATGATTGTACCATCTTTTGCAACTATAGCCGCTGCAATATTTGTTCCTCCTAAATCAATTCCAATGTTATACATGTAGTCCTCCTTATTTATTGTCTTTTATATATCTTTCTTCATTTCTGCGTTTTAGATTGCCGCTTACACGATTTACTAAATCACTAGCAGCATTATAACCCATTTGTTTTTGTCTATGGTTTATAGCAGCTGATTCTACAATAATAGCTATATTTCTTCCAGGTCTGATAGGTATGGAATGGCATATAACTTTATTTTCCAATATTTCAATGTATTCTTCGTTTAGACCTAATCTATCATATTCTTTTTCTGGGTCCCATAATTCTAATTTTATTACCAAATCTATGTTTTGTATTTTCTTAACTGATTCAACACCAAATAGTGTTTTTACATCGATTATTCCAATACCTCTAAGCTCTATGAAGTGTCTTATTATATCTGGAGATGAACCTAGCAGTGTCTCTTCAGATACTTTTTTAATCTCAACAACGTCGTCTGCTACTAGACGATGTCCTCTTTTTATAAGTTCTAAAGCAGATTCGCTTTTACCGATTCCACTCTCACCCATTATAAGTACACCTTCACCATATACATCAACTAGAACACCATGTATTGATATTCTTGGGGCCAATTCTACTTTTAGCCATCTTATTATTTCAGCCATAAATGTTGAAGTAGTCTTTTTTGTTTGAAATATAGGTACGTTGTTGGCTTTTGCTGTTTCTAACATATCATCAAAAGGTTCTAATTCTCTGGATAGTATTAGACATGGTATTTTTCTGCTAAAGAGAGTATCTAATACCTTACGTCTATCATTCTTGTCCATTTTCTCTAGATATGTTATTTCAACTTTACCCATAATCTGAACTCT